>WHSX01000189.1 GCA_009379865.1 Candidatus Nitrosocosmicus sp. | reverse complement strand
ATCGACCATTTTATTTATGAACATAGTAATAAGCAACCGCACCTTTTGAAATTTTAACTTGAAGAGATTGTGATCAGGTAATGCGGGAATATATTTAGATATAAGAAACTGATACTCATCTAGATTCTTGGTAATAGCAAAAGAAATACCTACCCCGTCTATTTTGCCTTTTAAAGCATTAACATTCCTGCAATTAAGCAATACTTTTCCTGTTTGATCCTTCAGCAACAGATTGTTAGATGAAATACCATCCGAAGTCAAAAATTTTTTACAAGGTGTAGAAGAAATAACAGACTTTGAAATAAACGAGTGCATGGATTCGGTCAAACTTTCAGTCATGTTCAGACAATACTTAATACTATATAGTAATTCTGATATACTTTTTATCAAAAGATCGAGTAGATCATCTTACGAATTTTTACAACATTGATATTATTTGTGAAAAAAAAATTGATAAGGAATAAATAGAAACTAGTTGTGATTGTGGTTTATCCATCATTTTCAGTTTCTATATTTCCGCGTAAAATGTATAAAACGATTTATATGGTTCATCAAATTCTCATATAGTATTCTTTGGGATCCAACATAAATTTGATTTGCGATTGCCCCTGTCATAAAAAATACGGCGATAAATCAATTTGTCAAAAGTGTATCGAGAGGCACAAGGGATCCCCCTACTACAATATAATTAAAAAATTCAACTAATTCGACTTGTATGTTCGCTACGCATAACTTTTTATCCTCATAAACTCTGATTCTCAGTATAATCTAAGAGTCGCCATGACAAAATCATCTTGAGTATCGTAATCACTGAGCTGGAAGTGTAATTAAGTATTACTTTAAAAATAATGAGAACAAAATATTTAACTAACTTGGTTCAAAACAGAGAATATTATGGTAGTAGACAATAAGGCAACAGTTTCATATATTAGGGTTTTAAAGGAAGACCTTGCGATTTTTCATGTTAAACCAAACGAGGGCCAAGTCCCAGACTTTAAACCGGGTCAGTTTGTTACCTTGGGTTTGGATGTTCCTAACGAAGGTAAGATAATAAGGAGAGCATATTCGATTGCCTCACCTCCTGAACAAAAAAAACACTTTGAGCTTGTGGTACGATGGGTTAAGAAGCCATTGCCCGGAAGGCTCACGACTCAATTATTTGATAAGAGGGAAGGGGATGAAATTAATTGGGTAAAGCCCACTGGTATTTTTACAATTAATGAAAAAATGCCTGATGGTAGCGCAGATAATAGGAGATTAGTCTTGATTGGGGGTGGAACAGGTTTGGCCCCCTTTTTATCATACTCTTTACATCTGAAATCAAAGGGGACTAGAAGGCAAATTGTAGTGCTTCACGGCGCAAGCTATGTCGATGAGCTCAGTTATAGAGAATTATTAACCGAGTTGGAGCATGAGAGTTTGGATAACGGCAGTGGTGAATGGAACTTTAGATATCGAGCAAGTATCAGCAGACCCCAGGAATGGTTCAATAGGTCATGGAATGGACATAAGGGGAGAGTAGAAACCTTTCTACGTCCAAAGCCAGGCAAGGATAAATCGCCCTTGGAAGAACTTGTGGGTGAGAAAATTACAACGCAAAATACTTCATTTTATGTGTGTGGATGGCAAGGCACTGTAGATGGAGTTTTAGATTCTCTGGTACCAAAGGGTTTTGTAACTGAAAGGAACAAGAGGAAGGATGGTACATTTGACGTTAAATTCGAATCGTACGGATAAATCTTTTTTATAAAGTTTATTTAACCTACTTTCAAATAGTTAATTTAAATGAAATTTGAATTTGAAGAATTTGAAACCATCGAAGATGTTTTGATTTATTTGGTTTCTGTGGCCCCTTATATGAAACAAATCCTACCCATTAGTTCTTACAAGGGATATGTTTTTTCGATGGTCCCGATTACCCCGTTATCAGGAGAAACATTACTCATGATTTATACAAAGGGGAATCTTGAGCATGGAATGTACGAATTTGATATCTCAGTAAAAAAACACAAACTAGTCAATGTCATGGAAAGAGCTGATAAGAACTATTTTATTGTCATTACACCAAAGAGAGACACAATTGCTGATGTAGCATTAAGTCAAATTAGCTAAACACGACAGATTTATACATCTCCTCGGTTTAATCCTAGGAGTAACTACTTATATTTTTCATTCAAACCCGAGCTGTAAACCAGACATAAAATTAGAGTTTTAAGCTAAACTCGTAATTTTTTATAATTTTGGAGGCATTGGAGCGGTCACAGAACGCGGTCTCACATACTTTGCAACAATATCTTCTGCAAGTGTACCTTCAAATAACCCTTTAGACAAGCCACGTAAATATCGCATGATGGCCCATGTTCCAAATTTTATTAGCATTGCCATAAATACCTTCATCGCCGGCCCGTAAGATTTGTTACGAATAATTATAGGTATAATATCGCTTATGACCCTAAGATTATGTTGCCAACATGTCCAGAAGAGCGCAAATTGTGATTCATTCAAATTTCCGAAGTGCATTGAATTTTTCTCAGAGAAATCCTGATACAACAATGGGGCAACCAATCCCCTCATATTCATTTGTCTGAAATCCTGGATCAAATCAATAGTATATTGGGTCTCATCAGGTGTTTCATCAGGCCATCCAATTATTAATGTTAATGCTGGAAACCAATGATTTTGATTTAGTATTTTGCATCCCTCTCTCACAACTGATCCCCATTCTTCTGGTTGGAATGGCCTAGTTTTTACTCCAAGGTGTTTTTTTATCATCCGTGGGGCGACAGTCTCAACCCCTAAGTTGGTGGCAAGCCAGCGACCATTGTTTTCCATATCATTTACCTGCGAAATATTTTTTATCAAATCAGGAGATGAAGCAACGGCGGACAATGTCATATGAGTAGTACCTATGAAATTAGCTCCCACCGATTTTAAGCCCTTCCAGACTCCTAAAATCGCGTCTTGGTTTGGTATAAAATCTTTGTTATCACAGCCATAAAGTAGCATTTCATCAGACTGAAGCCAGATAGAATCAAATCCATATTTTATGTTTATTTTAGCTTCTTCCTGCAATCTGTCCAATGGAATATCTTTCTTAGATCTTTTATTGACGTCACAAAAATCACAACCCCGTCCGCAACCTCTCATGGCTTCAATTAATGAGTTGATCGTTGGACCACGGATAACAGGAATATTTTCTATATTGCGTACAAATGTGTGAAGGAGTTCGGGTGCGTCCCCAGCTTCCAAGTCATGAAATAAATCCAATGCTAACTCATCTGCCTCACCTATCACCACGGTATCAATTCCGTGAATCTTCATCCTTTCAGGTTTGGCTAATTCCCAAGACCCATTACCTCCAACTACAACTTTAAAATCATATTTCTTTTTTAATTGAATTATCGAAGCACACATTTTTTTAAATTTCATTGCCACATAAGATAATTTTTCAGGAGACATTGTGGTTGTAACTGGAGCCATTCCCAACGGGTCCATGACATTTATTCCTACAACCTTGGTTTGTGGTCCAATACATTTTTCTAACATTTCTGGGTGAGCTAGAAATACCTCACTTTTATCGTACTCTCGAATTAATGCACTTTCAATACGACGCAAGCCACATTGCGCGACTTTGATTTCCCCAGTATTTTTGTCAGTTTCAACACTTGGGCAAAAGAGTTTATCAAAAACAAATTCAGGAACAAGTTCATATGGACCACATGCTATGAACCCATAAAGAAAATTACCTCTATAGTTGGTCATCAAACTACGATCGGCAGTTAGCACAATTCTTTTTCCAGCAACCATTTTTTAATCTATATCCGCTTCTATTTATAAAACCTAGGTATAAAATTATTTTCATCGCATTTAGAGTAAGCAAAGTAGGACTATTACTTCCTAAATATGTGTATTAATAAAGGCCTCTTCTTCTACCTTTTAGTATTATGGATTTCAGTTGACGATGGTCCAGAAGCGAAAGTGCATCTTGATAAGTTGTCCATTTGAATCCTTCGTGTTCATTTGATATGGTGACTTCTATAACTGGAGTAGTTGCAAAATAAAATTTTACTTCCTTCTCTGATCGAATTCCATCAGCTCTAAAGTATTTGTACTGAATCTTGCCGATATATTGATGTATATCTAGATCAACAATTCCAGTTTCTTCCTGAACTTCTCTCAGTAATGTCTGAATTTCATTTTCTCCTTTTTCTTTATGGCCTTGGGGAAATCCCCAAAATCCACGTTTATTTCTCAAAAGTAGAAATTCTGAATGATCCCTATTAAATTCAACAGATTGATATCTTATTATTGCACCCACTGATAGCTCTATCGTCACTCCTCTCTATCCCAATTACGTAGATTGTAAAGTAATAAATATAATACTGTTTCTATGGATTTTCCTCTACCTACAATAAATAATTGGATGTATTTGTCGGGAAGAGGCATAAAACACTGGTAAGGGTAAATGAAAAATCAAGTATCAGATTTTTTCCTTACATAGAAAATGAGAACATTATTCCTTCACTAGGTCTTTTTTTATAAGGATAAAGTATAGAAGTTTGCAGAATTCAAATACATTGCAACCTGACCAAATTGGCAGGCAAAATTAACTCTTACTGTAAATTCTATCCCGGCGCTATACAAATTCATATTAGCTTTGATATTGTGTGATTTATCCTTCCTACTTTTAAGAGACCAATATCATAGAATTCGTTATAGTTTTTTTCTGTATTTCTTTTGAATGAGGTTTATAACCTTTATTTATATATCCACTTCAACATCCACTAAATAAAAACCTCAGATTCAATCAAAAGATGCATGATACGATCTTTAAATACTCAATTTAGCCTTGGTTACTCCGGCACCTATTCAACTTGAATATGATATATCGAGTCTACACTGTTTCTAAACTTTAGTACGATAGCTATAGACTGCTAGTGATCTATGAAATGAATCGTAAGATGAAAAAGCATCCGATTTAATTAAGCAGTAATGAACTACTGATCTTGTTTGATATATGCTTGAAATCCATGACATAACTATGGAGCACAGTCATATTGTACTCCGGCCCCCCATATCTGATGATTTGAATGGTTTATGTAGTGCAGCTACTGATGGAGAAATTTGGAAAAACCCATTCAGCTCATTCCCGAGCATTGAAGAAATGTCCATTTATTTGCAGAATATGATTAAACATGATGATACCAGTTTACCTTTCATTATAGTCGACAAGCATCTGAAAATCATAGTTGGGACAACTCGATTTTTTAATATTGATCACCAAAATTATAGATTAGAGATAGGTCACACCTGGATAGCAAAATCTTATCGTAGGTCTCCTGTAAATACGGAGGCTAAATTTTTGATGTTACAATACGCATTTGATAAGCTAAACTGTATAGCAGTAGAGATCAGAACCGATGTATTAAATCAAGTATCAAGAAAAGCAATCGAAAGAATTGGCGGCAAGCAAGATGGAATTTTGCGAAATCATAAAATAATGAGAAATGGGAGGATAAGGGATACGGCTTGTTATAGTATTATTAAAGAAGAATGGCCCGAAGTAAAGGACAATTTGGTAGATAAACTGAGAAACTAGGTAGGAAAGAGTCCATCTGAATCAGAGTATCATCCTATTCGAGATTTAGAAGATTTATCATGGTTAAGATATTGAAACAGCATGATGCCTAGACTTATTTAATTTATGAATAATAATTCTTGTTTACTAAGGATATGAATATATCTTTTATAGTCGCATTCCATCATATTTTCAGCTTGATGGTTAGAAAAAAATCGAAGGCTTCGATCATAAAATAGATATTCCTTGGGGGGCATTTTGATGGCCTTTAAAACTCATTTACGAATACTACTACCAATTGTAGTTAATCTTCTTAAGCCTAAAAAATAGGCTCCAGGTATTGATATTATTTATCATATTAGTCCCCTTTAAAATCCGAATACTAT
>WHSX01000188.1 GCA_009379865.1 Candidatus Nitrosocosmicus sp. | reverse complement strand
AATATTTGAATTTGTTAATACAATTCTGCAATATTTTATAGTACCTTTTTTTCTTAAAAGAACAATGACCTGACAAAACTAAAATACAAAATGAACCAGACGGAGTTTGGGACTCGAAACCCTTTCATAAAAACAGGGAATCTCGCTATGGAAGAATGAATTTGGATCTAAACCCTTTCTTTATTCAACATTTTTTTGATCATAATATTAGAAGTCTTGAAATCATTCCGCCTAATAAATAGAAATTAAATATTATCAGTCTAATTCAAATATTGATGGATTTACAAAATAGTTAAAAGCAATAATATGTTTTTACTCTTGATGAAAAAATCTACTATAATTACTTTACTAGCCATTTTTATATTTCCTTCCTGCTTGATAGTGTCCACACCAACAATCCATGCTCAGCAAAGTACAGGTTTATCTGCAATGACTCTGGTGAGTTTTGGGGACAATAGTTCATCTACTGGTGCAAATCTTCAGTCAATAGAAAACAAGACGGTAACATATTTTGGAGGAAACACCACGGGCTATTTGGTTTATCCAAATCAAAACCAAAGCGGCGAGCAAGCAAAACTTCCTGCAGTCATTCTGATTCATGAAAACAAGGGATTGAATGACTATATCAAAGAATCAGCCAATCTGCTTGCCAAAAACGGATATGTGGTATTAGCTGTGGATCTTTTTAACGGCGAAGTCGTCACTAACAATTCAGAACGCTCAGGAGAACTAACTGGGGTGATTAGGGAAAATCCAGACATTGCGATTGAAAACATGAAAGCAGCCGTAAATTATTTGAGATCCCTTGACAATGTCGACCCGTCAAAGATAGCATCCCTGGGTTGGTGCTTTGGAGGTCAACAATCATTGCAATTGGCCATAAACAGCAAGGATGATCCTCTTGCCGCCACAATTATCTACTACGGTAGACTAACTAATGATTCCCAAGCGATTTCGAATATTACAGCACCCGTTCTAGGAATATTTGGAGGTAAGGACCAGTCAATTTCTGTTGACTCGGTCATGCAGTTCCAAAAGGCTTTAAATGATACTGGAATAACAAATGAGATCTATGTTTATCCCAATGTTGGTCATGCTTTTGCAAATCCATCTAACGACAATTACGCCCCCACGGAGACAGCAGATGCATGGAAAAAAACTCTAGACTTTTTAGGTAAATATTTACAAAACTAGTTGGACTGATGAGAAAGAATTATTGAATCATTCAATAATTTACTTTCTATATTTTTTGTTTCAATAAATCATTAATGGTAATATTTCATCTAATACCTCTTCACATGTTTGTAGGGGTTTTTTTAGATCTGTCATTTATAATCTGTTTTTTTTGTAGTACGGGATCTAATATTATCTCCATTCTTTCACCATGTCACATTGAACCTTTTGGAAAAATATGGGTGGAATTATGATCATAATCAAGAGAAAACGAGGGATATAGGGTCATACCTCCATCAACTATAACAGTGCTTCCTGTCATGTAACTAGCCTTATTGGATGCAAGAAATTCCACCACGTTTGCTACTTCTTCGTCCTTTCCTATTCTACCCATAGGTATTTTTCTTAAAGTGTTTTCACGTTCTCGAACATCAGTACGTAAATTAATATTCATATCCGTGTCTATTGCACCTGGAGCGACGATGTTTACTCGTATGTTCTCGGTAGCCAACTCTAGTGCCATGGTTTTTGTCATCATTTCGATTCCACCTTTTGAGGTTGCGTATGGCACATAATGGGGTCTTGGAATAATCTGGTGAACAGAAGATATGTTAATTATACATCCGCCGCGAGGATTATTTTGGACCTTCATTTGTTTAACTGCTTCTCTGCTACAGATGAACGGACCAGTAAGATCTACTGATATAATGTTATACCAATCCTGAAGAGTTGTTTCAGTCAGTGGAATTTCCTTTTGAATCCCTGCATTATTGACTAATACATCTAATCTTTGAAATTTATCTACTGTTTCATCAATCAATCTTATACAGTCTTTCTCTTGTGCAACATCTCCGGTGATAGCAATTGAATCACAGCTAGTGGTTCTTTTTATTTCTTGTACTACTAGTTCAGCCTCATCTATTCTTCTTGAATTAATTACTATAGATGAATAATCCTTTGATTTTGCAAAATTTAAGGCAATTGCCCTACCTATTCCTTTACTCGAACCTGTTATCACTGCCACCCTTTCTCCAGACTTGGTTACACTTTCATTATCTTGATCATTGTTATGCATGTTATGCTGTGTGATATTAGTGAAAGGTATTTTAAAAAGATCAGGCTGGAATCTAGATATAAAATTCATAATATGATAAAAGAAAAAAATTATCAATACATGCAAGTAGAATAAATTATTTGGTTGTATTGTTAACTGTCAATCGCTTGCTTCTGAACTCAGCCAGTTATGGCAAAATAATTTACAGCAAGTTAGATTTGATATGAATATGTCAAAAAATCAGACATATATTTTTTAAAGAAACTAAATAGGGTGAAATGGATTTAAGCTGAAGAATTATGATGGCAACAGCAATAAACAAGATGAAGATGAGGATATTTGTGCCAAAGATTCACCAGGTCATATGACATGCGTTCCAATTCTAAAATTCAACGCTCCCTGCTGAATTGAGAATCTCAAGACAATGACAAATTATGAAGTTGAATGTCCAAAGTAAATAATTTCTTTGTTTATCACCATTTTTTCATATTTCTGATCAAAACTATCTAGAAATGTTCTCACAATACCTAATATTGGAGTAAAATTCTCTCTAACCATAAGTTTGATTGAGGAGGATTAACTTGACAAATGATATTCATCATAAGGTATCTTATTTTTCTACCTTAGTTGAGACGTGTGAATCAATACGGATTACGACAAGCAAGAATAAAAAAGTCGACTTAATCGTACAATATATTTCAGGCTTGGATGAAGATTCTCTACCTATTGCAGTTCTATTTTTGTCTGGAAAGATTTTCCCAAGGGGATCAATTTATAATCTAAATATAGGGTTTAGAACAATACTACAGTCTCTATTAGAAATCTCTAGATTAGATCAGACAGATGTTATGCGAATTCATTTAGAACACGGTGATATGGGGACCATAGCCGAGTATGCAATTTCTAAAAAAAAGATAGTAACACTTTTCAATAGTGTAGAAACTCTGGAAGAAAAACCAACTTTAAAGGAAATATATGATCAGTTTAAAAAAATAGCAAATCTTAAAGGTCCACGGTCTAACAACGACAAAAAAAATATCTTAAAAGGATTACTTTTGAGATGCTCACCTTTGGAGGCTAAGTACCTTGTTAAAATAATGTCAAATGAAATGCGTATAGGTTCCTATGACGGTCTTATAGAAATAGCCATTGCAAAGGCATTTGAAAAAAATGTTGAAAGTATTCGTGAAGCAATGCTGATGTCAGGAGACATTGCAAACGTAGCTTTATTGTCGAAAAGAGATGAATTGAACTTAGTAACGATTAAACCATTTGTCCCTATGAGTTTCATGTTGGCTGATGTCATGTTTACTGCAGAAGAGATTGTCAAATATTTTGACAGGCCACTCCTTTGTGAATACAAATATGATGGTATTAGAGTACAAATGCACAAATTCGGGGATGTTTGCAAACTCTACTCCCGAAATCTTGCTGATATTTCATATGCATTTCCAGAATTAACTAACTGTGCCTTGGATGTACGAAGAAAAAAAGAAAAAACAAGTCAAAAAAAGCATGATGTACATCCTGATAAAAGTGATGTCAGTGATATTGATCATGACGATATAAATTTCATTTTGGATGGTGAACTAATAGCTTTCAAAAATGATAGACCTTTGCCATTTCAAGAACTACAAAAACGGTTGAGAAGAAAAAGCATGACAAACGCTATTTTATCTGAAATACCAATCTGTTATATCGTATATGACATAATGCTCTATGATCAAAGACAAGTAATCAAAGATGCTCTTAAATCTAGAAAGAGATTATTGGTAAATTTTCAGTTTAAAGACTCAAAATTTTCGGTGGCCCAAAGCAAGTTAGTTTCATCTGTAGATGAAATAACCAATAGATTTCGAAAAAGTAGAAGTGAAGGGCATGAGGGTTTGGTCCTTAAAGATCCTTTATCACAGTATTATCCTGGTAAGAGAGGAAAATATTGGATAAAATTGAAGGAGGAGCTAGATACGATTGACGCGGTAGTAGTAATTGCTGAATATGGTCATGGAAAACGAGCAGGAACACTCTCAGATTATACTTTGGCAGTAAAAGATTGCACCACTAATTTTGTCGACAACACATTAGTATCGGAAAACGAGAATAATGTTTTTGGTGATCTGAAAATAATCGGTAAAGCATATTCAGGTCTATCCAACAAGGAGATTGATTATATGACGGAGAAATTGAGGTCAATCATAATAAGAGATGAAGGTAGCCGAATTATTGTAAGACCCGAAATTGTTCTAGAAGTTTCCTTTGATACCATTCAAAAAAGCGATCGACACAGCAGTGGATATGCTTTACGTTTTCCTAGAATAAAAAATATCAGATATGACAAAGAACTAAAAGATATTGATGAATTAGAAAAAATTGAGGCAACATACCAAAATCAATTCCATATAAAAAATAAAAGTAAATCAAAAAATAGTTTTAAAACTGCCTGATGCAACTCAGGTGATTAAGAAGACTTGGCCTATATCTTCCAATATCAGTGGACATTGATTGGTTGACAATTAGGACACCAAAAAGTTGGTCTTGCTGTTAATTTTCTTTCTGATATGATTTTGGTACCACATATCCAACAAGGTTTTCCAGATCTTCTAAATACCCAATGTGTGGTATCCCATGAGATCTTTTCATTATCCATCGGCTTTCTTGTTCTACCGCTATTTTCATAACCATATTTCAATATTCTGGGTACATTCATTACGAGTCCATTCAATTCATCCTTAGTGAATGTTGTCACTTTTTCAAAAGGATAAATATTATTTAAGAATAAAATTTCTGATTTATACTTGTTTCCGATCCCACTCAATACTTTCTGATCTAATAAGGCATTTGAGATTATCATCTCCGTATTTTTAGATTTTGATTTTATGATATCCAATACTACATCTTTGTCATAATTAGGGCTCAATGCATCAGGGCCCAACGATACAATAGGTTCCATAGTTGCAAGATCATTCAATGAAAATTGCAATATGGGACCATTAAACTGGATCAAAACCTTGTCCAATGTAATAATGGTTAATTGGGTCCTAGAGTCTTTTCTCACATCCGATACCTCATCTCTTTTAACTTGAATTTTATCTGTGTTTTTATACTTCCTTTTTCCATAGGAGGAACGCGGTGGTGATTTTGCAGTCCCACTTTCATATTCAGTTCTTTCGTAAATTCGCCATTTTCCCCACATCATCATGTGATTCCTTAGATAAACCCCGGATGAAAATTTAATGATAATATTTTTTCCGAATGTCTTCACATATTCAGTAGATGATCCGATTATTTTATCTTTAAGACTGCTGTCAATGTTGTTATGCAAAATATCAATTATTCTTTTACCCGATAACGTATTCCATATCTTGTCTGCAGTAATCTTCACCTCGGGCCCTTCAGACATGCTTATCCAAAAGAATATCTACATTATACTTTTTATTCTGCTATTATTTTCTTTGATTACGGATTATTGCAAACTGTTACATGTAATGTAGTAATCTATTACTGTTTTGCTACATTAAAATCAAGTGAGTTGGAAAACACAACCTCTTATCATTTGTAAATATAACTAATATTGATAATTCTAAAACTGCTAGAATATTAGAGTATTGCAATCAGTTAGCAAATCCAATATATTTTTTCTACAGTATCAAGCGTATGAATAAAACAAGTATTCACAACCAAAACAAAAACAAAAACAAAAACCAAAACAGCAAAAACAACAAACTCTTTGTCGCATCAATTGCAATAGTAGTAGCATTAACCCTATTTGTCAGTCCAATGCTCAATGTAGATG
>WHSX01000187.1 GCA_009379865.1 Candidatus Nitrosocosmicus sp. | reverse complement strand
GTTTAGTAATCTTAAAATTTTGGGTTTTGAGCTAAATTTGTCTTGTCCACACGTAGAAAAAATGGGGTTGGAAATCGGCGATGATCTAAATTTAGTCTATGATATTATCAGGTCAATTAAGAAGGACACAGCAAAGCCGCTTTTTGTCAAGGTAGGTTTAGGTAAATCAGACATTTTAGAAGTTGCTAAGGTAGCTGAGAGTGCAGGTGCAGATGGAATTACAGCTATTAATACCTTAAGAGCGATGAAGATAGACATTGAAACACGATGCCCTATCTTGGAAAATAAGATCGGTGGCCTTTCTGGAAGTGCTATAAAGCCTCTGGGGGTGCGATGTGTGTATGAATTGAGCAAGAGTTTAAGAATTCCCATTATTGGATGTGGTGGGATAATGGCATACACGGATGTTATAGAATACATGATGGCTGGAGCCTCGGCAATTCAGATAGGTAGTCTGATAGGTTTGAAAGGAATAAATTCGATTGGGAAGATTGTGAGGGGTTTGCACTCCTACTTAGAGGCTGCCAATATAAGCGACATCAAGGAGATTATTGGAATTGCCCACAGATAAAAATTTAATGAGAACGGTAATAATTGAAGACGTCATCATCGAGTCTCCTACCGTAAAGACTTTTGTCTTTAAGGACTCTCTGGGGAGCGTCTCAAAACCTGGACAATTTTTTATGGTTTGGATACCTAGGAAAGAAGAACTCCCCCTTAGCGTAATGATAAGTGACAAGAAAAACTACGCTGCGGTTACAATTAGAAAGAATGGCTACGGTTCTACTTCATTGTTTAATAAAGGTAATGGAGATAGAATTGGAATTCGCGGACCTTACGGGAATTCTTTTTCATTTGACAAAACTCACAAGAATATTATTTTTTTGGGCGGTGGGACGGGACTAGTCCCCCTTGTAAGGCTTCTCTACTATGTTAAGAAACATCAATGTAGATTCACATTCATTGTAGGAGCTAAGACCAGATCTGAACTATTTTTTACTCAATTAATATCAAAGTGGGCTGAAGAAAAAAAAATTGACTTGCTTATTGCGACTGAAGACGGTTCTTTTGGCACTAGGGGATATCCTACCGATATTTTGAGCGATTTTCTATTGGTTCATAACGATATCGATATTATTTACACCTGTGGACCCGAAATGATGATGAAAAAAACATACGATATAGCAATAAAGAATGGTGTGCACATTGAGGCAAGTATAGAAAGATACATGAAATGCGGGATTGGAATTTGTTCAAGTTGTTGCATAAATGACAAGTTGGTTTGTGTAGACGGAACCATTTTCAACGAGATAAAAATACAAAAACTTACTGAATTCGGGGTTTGTTACAGGAATAAATCAGGTATACTTACCAAATTTTAAACATAAATAAAGAAAAAGCAGCTTGATGCTAATAGTCTTGGACAACTCTTAATGTCCAGTTATGAAATTAGAATAAATCAGTAATCAGCATTATTACTTAGGATTTAAATCATACGCGTTCATGGCTCACGATAAGGTGGATGTTTTCTTGGAGAATAGTTTTATATTCTAAATCAAAATAATTTTATATAAATTGTCTTCCATTTCGATTGCTTCTGATGATAATTATGATCAAAATAGGGGAAATAGCAGCAACCAAAAATGGGTTATGCTTCATCATAACGGAGTTTGCTTTCCTCCCGAGTACATATCCAAGAATTTACCATTCAAAATCGATAGACGGAATTACACACTAAACAAGGATCAAGAAGAATTAATCTATTCGTGGACAAAGAAGAAGGACACACACTATGTGCAAGATCCAGTCTTCCAGCAAAATTTTTTGACAGATTTTAAGAAATTGCTACCAAGAGAGATCCAAAATAACCTTCATGATATAGATCAATTAGACATGAGTGAATTTATCACTTTTGTTGATAGTGAAAAGGCGACAAAGGAAAGGGCCAAAATCGCGTGGAGTAATCTGTCACTAGAGGAAAGAAAAAAGATCGCGTTAGAGAGAAAAAAAGAGAAGGAAAAATTAAGAAATTATTACGGGAAGGCAGTAGTGGACGACATTGAGGTAGAAGTTGCAAATTGGTTGGTTGAACCTCCCGGGTTGTTTATGGGCAGGGGACAACATCCATTAAGGGGTAGATGGAAGCCCCGTGTCAAACCCGAAGATGTAATACTCAATCTTGGAGAAGAGGCGGCAGTTCCAGAAGGACCATGGCAAAAAATAATTCATGATCATAGCTCTACCTGGTTAGCATCTTGGATAGAAACACTGACTGGAAAAAGAAAATATGTTTGGTTGCATGATTCATCTCTAATCCGTCAGAATTATGACAAGGCCAAATACGATAAGGCCCAAAACCTCGAAAAATATATTGATAAGATCGAACGGGAGATTGTGAAGAAAATGACTTCAAAAGATCGCGATCAGAGGAAAATTTCTACTGTGTGTTATCTCATAATAAAAATGGCAATGAGAGTTGGTGATGAAAAAGATCCTGATGAAGCGGACACGGTTGGTGCGACAACACTCAGAAAGGAACACTTAAAATTTAAAGAGATTGATGAGAAAAATAGGATATTGGAGTTTAGTTTCCTTGGAAAAGACAGCGTCCCATGGCAGAAAACTTTTTTGATTGATTCTGATGATAAATTACTTTTATTTAATAATCTAAGTCTCTTTACAAAAAACAAGAAAGAAACAGATCCTATTTTTGATAACATAAACTCAATGAAAGTAAATATGTTTCTTAGAAATATTGACCCTAAAAATGTACCTGGGCTTACAGCAAAAGTTTTTAGAACTTTTATTGCTACAAATGTAGTAAAGAAATCACTAAAAAGTCCTCCAATAGTAGTGAAACCCGAATCTACTGAATCGGAAAAGCTATATGTTGCCAAGTATGCGAACTTGCAAGCTGCAATTACATGTAATCATAAGAAGGGAGTTGATCCAAAGAATCCTGCAAGTATTACAGCAATTGCGAAATATGAAGAGTCTATGAAAAAGAAAATAGACCTTATTAACAACCTAAAGACAGACTTGAAGGACAAGAATTGGAAAACTGAAAATCAGAAATCGAGATTGGTTGAAAGAGTACAAAAGCTAGAATTCCAAGTAAAGTTACAGAAGGAGACGAGGGAGTATAATTTAGGAACTTCTTTACGAAATTATATAGACCCAAGAGTGTTTCGTTCTTGGATGAATATAGTTGAATTGGATTGGAATAAAATGTATACAAGTACGCTCCAGAGAAAGTTCCTCTGGGTAGATAACATTACAAAAAAGGAACTGAAAACAAACTTTACATTGTGAGCATTTTTGATTGATTCACAATAATCAGAAATTTCCCAAATGACAAATAAAGACTGCAACTTACATCCTCTCAACAGGGTTACAGCTATATGTAATAATATTCACAACGAGATACTTTTCTTAAAGAACCAAGAGGTTAGAAATACATACACCATGAGTCTCCCTGGTGATTTTGTCAGGTATGGAGAATCGATTGAGGAAGCTTTAAGGAGATCCATTTTGCAACAAACGGCCCTCAGTGTAGAACCCATTGAAATTTTAGGAATCTATTCAAATATCGACAACCAAAGTGGTGTACATATTATCGATTCAGTTTTCGTTTGTATCGTAACAAATTTTCCTGATATGGAAATGAAAAAAGGGTCTGCTCAATTCATGTGGATGGACCGGGACCAAATTGAAGAAACTAAAAATAGCATTTACAATATTAAAATTGTTACAGACTATTATTCATGGAGGATCCAAAAATCTACATTTTGGACCACCAAAATTTAACACTTGGAAGATTATAAAGCAAATCCTCTCATAGTAGCAATGGCTGCTTGTGTAAGCTTAATGGTGAATGCAGATGCGTTGTCAGATTGAACTTTTGATAGCCTCTCTAAAAAGCTCGTCTTATCTTTACCTCTTTCAAACATTCCTCCTGACTCTTTGATACAAAGTGGAAAGCGTTGTATTTTTATTCCATTTGAAAATAAGTAATCTATGAACTTTAGGTAATTATTTATATCAGAATAATCCCATTTTTTTTCCTCACATAACATTATCCATACATCGATTGAATTTTGAAAAAATGCCTTATCGCGGAGCTCTTCTAAACTCAATATAATTATACTAGAAAGAAGGGATTTAAATTCTAATCTACAAATATCTTATCGTTAATTTGGTACCGAGAACCAAAATCAGGTTTTATTCCAAGTGGTGTGTAATCCCCAGATGAACAAGAAAAGCATAATTCACTCTTTTTCAAACCAATGCCTTTTGCGAGATTTACATTATCATTATAACAAACTTCATCGGCCCCTATTATTCTAGCGACTTTGTTACCAATAATATCTAAATCCACTTCATTCTTAGCGACCTGAAACGCGATCAACTCTTCTTGAGAGGGAAAATCAATTCCGGCGTAACAGGGATACCTAATTGGTGGATATGTAACAACCATGGATATTTTTTTTGCTCCTGCCTGTTTGACCGACTCCATTATTGCTTTGGAACTCGTACCCCTTACTATACTATCATCCACAATTATGACGTGTTTATTTTCTATCATTTCTCTAATTGGCATTATATTTTGGTTAATTTCCTTTCTGTCCTTAACCAGAGGCTCAATAAAGCTCCTCATTGAGCCTTTCTTGCTGTACCTGTCCTTTAACAAACCTTCTTCAAATGGCAGTCCAAGTTTTAATGCATATCCTAGGGCTGCAGGTCTAGAAGAATCAGGTACTGGAATTACCACATCAGCTTCATTAATCGGAAATTTAAGTGCTAAATATTCCCCTATTTTTTTTCTTGCAAGATAAACATTTATTCCTTCCATAATTGAACTTGGATGTGCAAAATAAGTGAATTCAAAAGCACAATGCGCATGATTCACAGATTCAGAAAATCTTTCGGATTTAAGACCATTCTTGTCTATTCTTACAAGCTCCCCAGGTTCAATATCTCTCAAAAGAATTGCACCAACAGTCGACAATGCGCATGATTCTGACGCAATTATGTAGGTATTAGTATCCTTATGTAATCCCAATACAAGTGGTCTGAAGCCTTTAGGATCTCTAGCGGCATATATCGTATTTGAATCGGTTAGAAATGTAAAACAATAAGAACCTACCATCTCATTTTTGAGTATTGCCATGGCGGCCTTCATATCATCCTTCTTTTTTAAAATACTAACTAGCCTTTGTGCAGCAACGAGAGTATCCGTCATATTCTGTGGTGTAAATGTACAACCACCTACCATGGTAGAAAGCTGTTCAGCATTTGTAATGGTCCCATTGTGAGCGATACATAAATCTTTAACCTTTAATGGTTGAGCATTCTCTAGAGAACTTGAGCCAAATGTAGAATATCTGACATGGCCGATCCCGATATTAGAAGAAAACTTTGTAATTAATTTATCAAACTCATTTGCGGAACCAGAAACCAATCCAGTTTTTTTAAAAGGTAATTTCTTTGGTACGGCAATACCCCATGATTCTTGTCCTCTATGCTGCAGTGCTCGAAGACAATCTATCAAATAAGGTATTATATTTTCTCCTCCCAAAGAAAAGATGCCTACCACACCACAATTTTCATGAACCATCAGAAGACATATCTTCGTTATTCTTTCTATTTAATATTTAGAATGCGTTAGCAGGTATGATTTGTATCACATATGTTAGACAAAAAAGAAGATAGTTAGATTGATTTTGCATAAAGATTTGAAAAAGAGTTATGGTAAGTTTGAGAAATGGTCTCTAGTGAACTTTTGAAAATTGTTTTTCCTTTATTTTCAATTATACAAGTCCTATCATTTGTACTAGATCCAATTCTAGCGTATGGAATTTTCCTCCTTTTTAAGTATCCAATAATCTTTGAATCGCGAGTAGTTGAAAAAATAAATCGATTATGAGATTCTGAGAATAGCAAATAATCTATTCTAGAGCATTTATTTGGGATCTTGTCGACTGAAACTCTAAACCCGATATTGCTATGTAGGGCCATTTCTAACATTGAAACAATTATCCCCCCCTTTGAGCAATCATGGACACCG
>WHSX01000186.1 GCA_009379865.1 Candidatus Nitrosocosmicus sp. | reverse complement strand
TAAAAATATCAAACATGAAGTTTTAGTAGAACTTACTGATGTTGAACCTGTTAACCCAAATGCTATTGTGACGAAACTTCCTGGAGGAACTCACAATGTAATGATTCGGTCACTGGGTTTACCCCCCTGATTTTGAGGAATGTTGTAAGATACTTTCAACATTTGATGACACCCAGAGGATCGATGTTACTGCTGCAAAAGTGATGGCTAGTAATGATGAAGATTCAAAATCTAAATTCAGGATACTTCTAAATGCGGCTGAGATGGGATTTGGAGGGAGAAATTATCGACAAGTCTAAATTGATAAGAAATCAAATCCGTAGTAGACTAATTTCTACTATTACTGGAATGATTGCAACCCTACCTACGTATTAAAGTAAAATATATGAAATTATTGAAGGGACCCTGGAATATAAAAGAATAGTAAGAAGCTTTTGTCAAAAATGACCATGAGAATGGTATCTAATGTCGGTTTTTAGTTTGGTGGATTCCAAGTTGCAACTAGGACAGACGTTACTGATTTATTACTAGATACAATAGTAATAAAAAATTCTGAAAGGTTTAAGATACTACAGAAATTAATAAACATAAAAAATGGTAATGAGGAAATCACAAAGGAGAACGATATTTACTATAGTCTATCTCAATTAGTAATGTGGTTAACTGAAATTCAAAATAACATAACCATAACATTTGATGTAGACTATCGGAATTTAAATAGGTTTGTTTAGAATATATCGACAAAGTTTAACTATCTTATGACGATCTGTTGTACTGATTTATTTTTGCTGGAATACTTGTTTTATTTCCTACTACTGGTAATAATATAGATATTTAATTGACAAAATGTGAAAAGCCGGTAGATTGTATTCTAGAGACATGGGTCCATGGTCCCATTGCTTTGAGAACATTGTAAGGTGGTCACTAGGAATGAGAGGATGGATCACCCCTTATATAGAATGTTGCGCTAGAATTTTCAAACATGGTCAAGATCAGTTTAGATGATATCAATTTGTCTAAAATGCGCCCAGTATTTGTATGGGGAACGGATCGGACATGCGAAGTATTAAGCAACTATTTGGTATTAAAAATTGTGAAAGACCCATTTTATGATAGACCCTTTACTCAAAGGACAAATATCGGTCAAAATAGTACGGAAAAAATCGGTAGGACAGTATAATGAAACTAATTAAGGATGAAGAGAGAACCCAAAATATTTTAGTTATGCAGGCGGTTATATTTCAGCCTATATTGTTACTGTGTTTGAAAGGCTCTCGAATCCAGAGTATTTATTGGAATGTTCAAAAATTATTACCTATTTCAGATGAATTAATAAAAAAATATTTATTTTACCTCATTGAATATGGATTGATATCGTATAGCGGTAATAATCACTCCTATTTTTCGAGCGATGCTGGAGTAAATCTATTATTCAAAATAGAACGTAAAAAATTAACAGAGAAGATTACAACTAGTGAGATTCTTTTGTATTTGGAGTGACTCGATCCAAAGTTAGTTTTTAGTCAACAAACCTATCTCTGTAACAAAATTGTAGTCAATTGAAAATCAAATGTTATCTATAAATAAATTAAATAAAACATTACAAAAACTCTATTCACAAAATTCGGGTCCTTATCAACCTAGGGAATGGGCTTTGGGTTTTATTTGGTGAAAAAAACATAGAAGATCGCCGTGGAATGTTATAGACATAGAATAAGGCAGGATATTATGATGGAATCGGTGATGATGAAGTTACTTTTTTTAGGTGTGCCAGTAATTTAGAAATTTTTATGATAATAACCTTTGAACTTTTTTAGTTAGCAGAGCAGGAGTTTTTGAAATTCTCAGTCTTGTATGTTAGGAAGTGCGCATTGGAAAGGAATAAGTTGTTTATCATATACTGATTCGGATTTGCGATAACTAGGTAAAAAAAAGCTGGAATTTTTATTTATATGTGTATCGCATTTACATATTTAAGCCCTGACAATTAAAGGAGATCTCATTCCATAAATATTTAGGTCAACTTTCGTGGCCAGAAGCGATTTCTTGGTTAATATCGATATTGAAAACGGTTAAATATTGACTTAATAGAGTATTCGATATGTCAGAACCTACGTCTATCATGGTGGTTGAAGACGAAAAGGAACTGGCTTCATTATTTAAAGCATTTCTAGAAAGGATGGGTTATGATACGGTGACCTTCACTGATCCCATAATGGCACTTGAATTCTTTAAGCAGGGTAATAAGGAGTTTTCACTGATACTAACTGATCTACGGATGCCAGAGATGTCAGGATTAGAGCTTGCTGCTGAAATCAGAAAATTTAATGAAAAGATCAAAATCATTCTGATAACAGCGTTTATGGTTGAGGATTTAATGATAAGTGAGACATATAAGCTAGCCAAGATAAACGAAATAGTTCAAAAACCAGTCAAAATTGCAGCATTAAGAGAAATCATCGATACGGTATTACAGCATTGAAAGTAAATATGTTATTTTAATAATATGATACAAGGATTAAATTATTAGTCATAAGATCAATATTACTATTTATTTGATCAGGTGTTTGACACTAATATACAACTCCCTGTTCTCTAAGGAAATTATAATTTATCAATCTACCATTTACTGTGACTAATGTTAATAAAAAATCTAATTGTTTAATGCGGTCCATTCGTAATAGATTTCATTTATTCAAAGGATGTAATATTTTTCGTCTATCCTTTATCAATCATGATACAACGAATATTTCATGCAAGAGGAAGGATAAATGTCAATTTTTACTGTTTTATCAAGAAAGATATTTAGCCCATATATCGGATACTCCAGTACGAGTAGGGATTTTTCTGTTCCAACGTTGCAGGATCATCTTATAATCTATTATTCACACTACTTTATATTATTGAACGGAGATTTGTTCGTTATAGTTGAAAGGGATTTTATTTGACATGGATGGCGTACTAATAGATGCTATGCCATTTCATGCAGAGGCTTTTCAAATTGCATTTAGAGAATTAGTCAAATTTGAGATCGACAAAAGAGATGTGTTCTTGCTGGAGGGGATGCCTGGCCCCTTACTTATCAGGGAAATTTTCAAACGAAACAATCTCAGATCGCCTGAGGAGAAACTTGTAGAAAATATTAGTACTCGGAAAAAAGAAATATTTGAAGAGATCCAAAGAGCAAGAGCTTTTCCCGGAGTAAGAGAATTAATTGAATCACTCAATTGTGAGAATTGCTTAAAGGCTGTGGTGAGTGGGGCATCTAGAAAAGAGGTCGAGTCCCTATTAGAACAAAACAACCTTGGTAAATTTGATTTGATAATATCTGGCGATGACCTGGAAGAGGGAAAACCAAGTCCTGAACCATTTAAAACGGCGCTTTTTAATTTCAAACTAAAACCCTCTGGTGCCCTAGTTGTCGAAAATTCACCACTAGGTGTTGACTCAGCTGTAAAGGCCAACATCGAGTGCATTATTACACTCAATAATACTCCACTTGAACTTTCAGATTTTCCTGGTATTCTAAATGACAATGATTTAGCAAGTAAAAGGATCTTTGAAGATACTCAATCAGCTGGAAAATTTCTAATTGATTGGTGTTGTCATGATGATTAGAGAAACAGGGCTTAAATAAAGAACAAAGGGTTTTAGACCACCATGCATGCTTGTAAGATCTAAGCAAACATGGTTCCATAATTATTATTATTAACACAGGAGATCAATTGCAAGGTAATATTTCGAAAATTTGCCCATTACAAAGGATGAACATTAATGAGAATTGGGTCGATATTCTTTCGGATTGAGACCACTATCATTTAATTGTCCCTGCATCTCACAGTTTTTATATTAATAGATGTTGTCAAACATCTAACTGAATTCTTAATGCCTTCCATTCTATACTGGATGTGAAAGTCAAACCTGTGAGCAAGACTTGTACTGCTATAAAATATCAAGAACAAAGGCATTATCCTCTACTAGGAAATTATTTTGACGGAATCTATTGGTAGTTAAAGTAACGACAAAGAAATGTCAAGATATTCAACTAATAATAAATATATGCTTATAACATAATCTCAAATTCTATTATGCAAGCTTTGAATTGGTTTCCAGGTTATTAATTTAAATTATAATAGGTAATTATATTTGGAGTCATGTGCGAGACGTTCCATTTAGAAGGGGTTATTGAAACTTGGATGAAGGAAAAGTATTAAAGAAAATTTCAAGATTTTTGAATAAAGAGGTTAAATCGAGAAACGCTAAATGTGTTGTAATCGGAATCAGCGGCGGAATAGATTCGACTGTTACGGCATATCTCTCAGCACAGGGTTTAGGAGCTGATAAGGTTCTAGGCCTATTACTTCCGGACTATTCTGTAACTCCTAAGATTGATGTAAAACATGGATTAGAAATCTCAAAAAAATTAAACATTAATTATGAACTAATAGATATCGGCAAAGGTAAAAATTATATAATAAAGAACTTTCCCAGGAATAAATTAGCAAAAGCCAACTTCCTGGTTAGACTAAGGATGGCAATTCTCTACTACTATGCTGCCACCAAGGGAGGCATAGTTGTGGGAACTGCCGACAAAAGTGAATTGCAACTGGGTTACTTCACAAAATATGGAGATGGAGGAGCAGATATTTTCCCAATTGCAGACTTGTATAAAACAGAAGTTAGACGAATTGCTAGGTATATGAAGATTCCACAGCACATTATTGAAAAACGAAGTAGTGCAAGGTTATGGAAGGGACAGACCGCCGAAGGTGAAATCGGAGTTTCATATGAAACTATTGACAAAATTCTTGATCAGATAAATTTTGAGAAGATATTGAAAAATTCGCCAATCCCTGAAATAGTGGGCGTAGATCAAAAAAACGTTAGAACCGTTATTGAGTGGATAAAAAACAATAGACACAAACATGAGTTACCAATCCCGAGGTGTAAACTAAATCTTAAGTAACAAACTCATTTTTTTCTTTGACAACCGTTCCCCTTTTTTGAGATAATATAAAAAAACAACTCGATTAATATACGTGCTGCTATAAAACAACAGATTCCAAAAAATTACTATTCAGAGCAATTAACATCTAAATTACTACGAGAACTACCCGAATTTAACCGATTCCCGGGATAATTATTTATCATAGAGATGGTAAAGGTAACATCATTCTGAATATTTAAATAAGCATGATAAGTTTAATACAGACAGAAACTGAATTTACATATCAAATAGGTTATGATTAAATCGTACTTAAATTACTGATTAAAAAGATTGGTTAATCAACAATGTCAGCCGCTATCTGCTTCCACCAAAATCATTTCATTGTTAATCTCTATTGCGATACTCTTTTGATTTAACATTTTTCTGAGATCGTTTGCCTGTTTTATCAAGCTTTTTTCGTTTAGCTTATTCTTATGTACTTCTACCCTAACATACTTTGTGGGTTCAATTTTTTTTTCAAAATAGCCATCAAACTCTATTAGAGTCATCCCTTCAAATTCGCTAGATAACTTTTTTACAACTTCAAGATATCCTTCTATTCGAGGTAAGTAAAATTTTATTGAATTCCTTAGTTTTTGTACTCTGAACCCTTTTGAACTTTTGGTCATGATATGTTTTCAAATGTATTATAAATAAGCAGATAGGTCTTTATGTTACTCGTCATAATAGTGCAATATTTTTATTATTTTTCTGCTATTTTTTTGAGGATGATTGAAGTTTATCTCATACTAGAACGATAAGCGTTCTTAGACAATAATACGCAAGAATAATACAAAGAAGAAAATCTTTTCTTGAATCGCCCGAAGATTAACATTCGGATTGTAGCGATGATTAGCATGCTTAATTTTAAATGTATATGAGGAAATCCTGATTTTGGATGTGGATTGGTCACGCTGGATTACTACAAAACAAGGGCTTGTACGATATACAATAAATGGGTGGTTATACAGCAAACCGTAAGACAATGAGAAGATATTACTTTCGCTGCACTATCAATAAATGTCCTTCTGAAAATAGTAGATAACTGAGCCCGGGTCATAATTGACAACAAATAAAGCTAGTCTAATGGAGTATCATGTT
>WHSX01000185.1 GCA_009379865.1 Candidatus Nitrosocosmicus sp. | reverse complement strand
CAAATATTGCCATATTTCTTTGAGCGGAAGGTCTTTATTCTCAAGTCTGGTTACAAAATTAAATTTAGGGGGGACTGGTTTATCATTTACTGGTTTCACACTACTTAAAATATTACTTAGATCTTGCGTTTTGGTAGCTTCGTCATATTTTCTTTCTTTCCAACTTGATAATTTTTCCAACCATTTATTCATGTACTCTTCTTTATACCAGTCATTAGGTTATTCATCACCTTCAGCCCTTCAAAGGCAGTCTTGCAGTAGAATATTCCAGCGGTGTAAATATTACCGTCCCCCTTTGCTATCCTATTAATATAATCGCTGTTAATTGCAGCACCACCGCACAAAACTGGAATGTCCATCTTATTCTCTCGAAGAAATTCAGTGAAAAGCTGCATTTGTTTTGATGTCGATACCAATAATGCGGATAATCCCACAGCATCTGCATTTACTTCTTTAATCTTGCTCACTATAATAGGTATGGGAACTTGTTTCCCTAAATCAAAAACTTCATAGCCATTGTTAACTAATATTGTCTTTACCAAATTTTTTCCTATATCATGTACATCGCCATAGACCGTACATAAGACGATTTTTCCTTTGCTAATTCCCTCTTGTTTTATCAGGTATTTCTCTAGCTCCAAAACTGCAGCCTTCATGCATTCAGCTGACTTTAGAACGAATGGCAGGATTAATTCTCCTGCTCCAAATTTATCTCCTACTTCTTTCATTGCAGGTAAAAGTACTTCATTTAGTGTTTGTACTGCCGCCTCATGTAATTTTTCTCTATTACCAGTAAGTGTTTTCCTCTTTGTACCGTTTTCTAATAATCCATCTATTAAAGAAAAATCATCCTTGGATGAAATTCTCTCTGATATAGACAAAACTACATCGTTCTCAATACCATCTTTTAGTCTATTCACAATTCTAAAATAACATTTTTTACCTGCATCCCAACTTGGGTCCATTTCCATCAAATTGTTCTGTTTTTGAGTCCCTGTAGATGCTGTTCCTGTTCCGTTACCAGCCTCATTGGAACTAAAGTAAGATATCAATTCAGACAATGCATTATTATTATTATTAAAAATAAGGTCTTCGCATATTCCTTTCTCCTTCGAATTGATTTGAGGATATGGGATGATATCTTTGGGATTAATTATCACGGTATCAAGACCACTTTTTATTGCATGGTACAAGAAAACTGAGTTGAGATATTTTCTAGCCAGCGGAGACAACCCGAAGCTCACGTTACTTAATCCGAGCGTCGTCAAAGACTTTGGATATTTTTCTTTTACAAACTTGATCCCTTCTAACGTATGGGCAGCAGATGCAACATATTCTTCCTCACCTGTTGCTAACGTAAAGGTCAATACATCAAAAATCAACTGCCATGGTTTTAGACCCAATTCAATTGCTTTGTCATACAAAATTCCTGCAACTTCTAATTTTTCCTGGCTAGTTTTTGCCATCCCTTTCGGTCCTATGCACATTGATACCGCAGGTGCACCGTATTTCTTCATTAGGGGTGTAATATCGTCAAATCTACTCCCATCACCTTCTAGATTAATTGAATTTATTATAGGGACTCCAGGAATCTGTTTAAGAGCAGTAGCGATAACCTTTGAATCTGTCGAATCAATTACCAAGGGCGCGTCTATCTCTAAACTAAGCCTCTTGACAATTTTTTGCATGAAATCCTGTTCATCCGACCGTTCTGTTGTTGCAACACATACATCTAAACAGTGTGCGCCATCCTCTACCTGATACCTCGCTAACTCAATTAAGCCGTCAAAGTCGTTCTCTAGGACCATTTTCTTGGCTTTCTTTGATCCTTGAGAATTCAGTCGCTCTCCAATTATTAATGGACGGGGATTTTGATGGAGCTCCAAAGAAGCTAATGCTGAAGATACTTTTGGTTTTTCATTGTAAATTTTTTTCATTTTAATGACCTGTCTAGATTATCGGAAATTAGGTAACTGTCCCGTTATCAACCGATAAATTTGTAGGAGTCTTATTTCTGGAATTAAGCATAGAACGTAAATGCTCTATATGATCTATTGACGTACCACAGCAGCCACCGATTACTCTTAATCTTTCATATTTATTCACGAATTCGGAAAGTTTTAAGGTGATTTCCTGTGGGGTCATCAAATATTTAGCTATACCATTTTCATTCACTGGCATTCCTGCATTGGGCATGACTAAGATGGGCAACTCATCTTGCTCGCATAACCATTGTACACTAGGTGTCATTTCCATAGGTCCTGTAGAACAATTTAAGCCAAACACGTCTATATCCAAATTACTCAAAGTTGTATAAGCAGACTGAACGCTTGATCCAAGCAACATTTTCCCATATTGGTCTAGGGTTACATTGGTAATTATCGGCAAGGTCTTTTCTAACTTGTTCATTGCACGGAAGCTGCTTTCAACAGCTAGTTTCATCTCTAGGACATCTTGACCAGTTTCAATTAGGAGGGCATCACAACCTCCAATTATTAGTCCCTGAGCTTGGAAAAAAAAGGCGTCTTCGATTTCGTCCAATGAAATATTACCTAGATCAGAATCATTTGAGCTAGGTAAATATCCTGATGGACCCATAGAACCGATTACATAAACTTCACGACCTAGCTCTGAAGATGATTCTTTAACAAGTTTAACTCCTTGAACATTAAAATCGATGGTCTTATCCCCCTGTCCATATTCATCTAACTTGAGCTTATTGCTACCAAAGGTATTGGTTTCTATACAATCACTACCTGCTTTGATGTAGTTCTTATGAATCGTCTTAATCCATTCAGGATGCGTAAAATTCAAACTATCGTTAAATCCCTCCTTATTATTGAGATAATCGTTTTCTTTAGGTTCGTATTTTTGAATTTCTGTACCCATTGCACCATCAAATAAAAGAACTTTAGTAGCCAAGTCATTAAGAAAGCCATTCAATATTATTATTATTTTATAAAATACTTTATTTGTTTCTAATCCTTTCATTTATTCAAAAGCAATTAAAAAGAGATTTATAGAAATTTACTATTTAAGAAAACTGGGTTCATAGTTCAGCATGGATAGAATGACTGCTTGCGGAGCAGCCGGTCGAGGGTTCAAATCCCTCTGGACCCGTTTCAATATTGAAACATTATATTGGACCCGGACTCACTTATGATATGTTAAAGGAATCGGCCACAGAGTTAAACAAAACCGGACTCACCTCTGAGAAAGATGATAAGAATGTAACAAAAGTCACCAACCCTTATTCCCGATTTCTCTATGCCATATCCAACAAAGAAACTTTGGATTATTATCAAAGAAAATTCAAATTCTTTCTAGATTATTTGGAAATAGATGGCGCTGATATTTCAGAGCAAGCAAACAACTTGTATAAGAAGATAAAACTGGAGGCTACCGATTCTGATTGGTTCCGGGACACATTAATAAATTATATCACCTATCAAAAATCACGTGTTACTGGTAAACAAATCACTGCAGGAACTCTTCGGAACTACTACAAACCGATCAAACTATTTTGCGATATGAATGATATCTTGGTTAACTGGAAAATTGTAACCAGAGGCTTGCCTTCACCCAAGAGAGCCGGCCAGGATAGGACCCCGACAGTTGACGAAATACACTTGATTTTGGAGTTTGGCGATGTTCGTATCAAACCTATAGTTTTACTAATGGTTTCATCTGGCATTCGCGTTGGAGCATGGAATTACCTAAAGTGGAAACATGTGACGCCTTTATATGCTCCGAATAACGTATTGTTGGCAGGCAAGTTAATTGTTTATGCGGGGGAGCCGGAGGAGTATTTCACTTTCATTACTTCTGAAGCATATATAGCACTAAAAAAATGGATGGATTTTCGTAAATCATATGGAGAACAAATCTCCGGAGAATCATGGCTAATGCGGGACATGTGGAGAACAACAGATATGGACTATGGGGCAAAAACTGGTATGGCTCACCAACCAATACAACTTCAAGCTGGTGGAGTCAGAAGCCTCATTCATCGAGCACTTTTCAAACAGAATATTCGACCTGTTTTACAAAAGGATCAAAAAAGACATGAATTTAAAGCACTGCATGGATTTAGAAAGTTCTATAAAACAGTATGTGAGCAGGTAATGATGCCTGGAAACATTGAACTTTTGATGGGGCATAATTTGGGTATCTCACAATCATACTATAAACCCACAGAAGCTCAACTACTTGATAATTTTCTATTAGTGGTAAATGATCTAACAATTGAAAAAGCATTCCGACTCAAACAGCAGGTTACTATCTTACAAGAAGAAAGAGATGAAGTGCTAAATGATCTAAGAGTCAAAGATAAGATGAAAGATGAAGTAATCAGTGGGATATCTGACCAACTAATGACAATTACCAGAAAGTTAAATGAATTAGAAAATAGGTAGGCTAGATATCTTTTATTTTCTTAGGTTTTTTAGAATCATTTATTTTACTATTTGATTTTAGCAGACCGCATTTTCTACATCTTTTAGTTTTAATCCTAAATGGACTTGCTTTGATTTCGTCATACTCTTGTTTACTGAAACCAACAGTCTGTGATTTAGTTAACAATTTACCATTTCTTGATCCTACAATATCTTCAAAACTATGATCACATAATTTCTGTTTATTTCTTAATTCCTTATGTAGAAGGTGGTCCTGTAATCTAGCTGTTACTTCTGGTTTTCTATTTTTTAAAACATCGGTAAAAAAAAGTCTCCTATCTACTATTTTTTCAAACTCATATGTCATACTGGGATATAATTTTAAAAATGCTGTTAAAATTTTTTTGTAAAATACTTCATCAAATAAGAGATACCTGTTTCTTACTCCATCATTTCCTTTTCTATCTTTTATCTTGGTGACTAGAACCTTTTTTCTATCAAAAACTTGATTTCCATAATTCTTAATAATCAATTCCATAAATCGGTAATATATTGAAGATCGAGATGAATAATCAAATATTATCTTAGTACCCAACTCTATAATTTTTGATATCATTAATTCAATCGCAGAAGGAGGAATCTGTTTTTTCCCATCAAAATAACTTGGATTCATATAATAGATTATTAGGTATGTAATAAAGGAACCTATCCGATTAGAAAACTCAAATAATGTTTCTTCTAAATGGTCTTTGTCCGAAAAATTCGGTTCAAAAATTTTACCGTCTGTAAAATCCAGTATCGAAACACTCTCTTGATAATTATTAGTAATGAATTTATTTTTATTATTTAATATCATATTTCTATGAATAAAAGTATCTAAAAATGCTAATCCAAAAAATTGAGTTTTAATTTTTTCATGTTCCCACTGCGTGAAGATTTCGTCTGTAGCTATGTATCGGGTATTATTTTTATCTAAAACAATCAATTTCTTTCTTAATAATTTTTTTGTATAACGACCAATAATCCGTCTATCTAATCTCATAATATCTGATAGTCCGGTTACAGATAGTCCTCCTAAGGGAGTGTTTATCATTATGATTTCCAAAATTTTGTTTTCATTATACAAAATTTTTTGTTTATTTATTACTTCATTTTTTTTATTGGCTTTTTTTAAAGCATCTTTTTTTCTTTCATTTAATCCTTCATCATATGATTGATATTTTGTTTTTATAGTATCATTTCCCATCAGGTGGGATCTCACCTATCAACATGTATTATTGTTCTTTCTAATCAATATAATCGTTAGTAAAATGATAACATGTTCCAAAAAGAATGAAATTGTCAAAACGTGGATTTCCGGACAAAAAAGTGTAACTTTGATTATAGAGCGCAAGATAGCTGAGGAATATGATCTCATAGATCCTCAATATGTGGCATTAGAAAGAACACCTGAGGGGATCCTTATTAAAAAGGTGAATGTGTAACAAATGGAAAAAAGGGAATCAATCGCCATTTCTAAAAAAGGATTTTCACAATGCGAATCATTCACTGATTCATTATTTGAAAAGGTAGATGATCATACATTTAGAATTAAAATTAACGTGCATTTTAGGAGGTTAGGTGTAAAAGATATCGTTATAGCCGATCGTCAATGTTTGATTAGATCCAGGGATGATGTTATCGTTCATGTAAAGAATTATTAAAGGT
>WHSX01000184.1 GCA_009379865.1 Candidatus Nitrosocosmicus sp. | reverse complement strand
GAAAGGGTGTATGGAGAGAGCGATGGGTCAGGCACGAGGTGGAAGGCTGGTAACGTTTGGTGCAGGGTTTAACTCTGGGTTATATATGTCGGGCGGAATATTACTTAATTTAGGATTGCCAGGTGAATTGTTTGGGCCGGGAATGGTTGGAGGGGTAATTTATTCTCCCAAAGGAACTACTGCGGCTGAAGGTGCTAAAATTGATACATTGTCATTAGATGATTACTCTGTAATAAGGGAAACATTGGGTGTATTTGAAAAAGAACTATACATTAAACAATTGGAAGATTTTTCTCAAGAAAATCCGATAATATCTTTGAAGATTAATGTAATGGAAAGTATTCAAAAATTCGATATGCGCGACTTTATCAAAATAGTTCCTGATATAGTATCACAATAATCTAAAATCTTCCTTCGCAGTAATTAACACTATGTGGGTATTAGTTCTATCGATAAATGGCAACGATAAATCATTCTTGACAAAATCACTTAGCGCCGAACGATTCTTAAACTTTGCAATGATTACTAAATCAGTCAGGCCTGTAATATCATAAACCGCGCAAACATTTGAAAATTTTGAAATATGCCTTTGTACCTCAAGTATTTTATTCTTAATTGCAGTTACTTCAATTACGGCTGTCAAATCAAATCCTATTTTTGCATGATCTATCATTGCCGAATACGATTTTATTATATCATCCCTTTCTAGTTTTGATATTCGATTTAGTACCGTAGGTGGAGAAATTCCTAATTCAAATGCTATTTTTCGATATGAACTTCTAGCATCTATTAGTAGTCTATTTAATATTTTTGAATCTATTTCATCCATTGATATCTTTTCTATTTTTATCTTTATAAATATTAAAAGAATGTAACTTTTATTTAACAAATATAAAAAAATGTTGTAACAATATATGACTTTGTAAAAAACCTTTTTTTTAAAGTTTAGGGCTGGGAAAAACAATTCTGGACCATGCTTAATTAATTTTTGTTTGCTTTCTAGTAAGGGGGATATATCTTGTCCTTTCATGACTTTATAGAATAATTGGATTTGAAAAAAATTGCAAAACTCTGGAGAATCTTAGTGCTGATGTGAATATACTTAGATTATTCTCGCTTTATTAATAAAATGTAAATTTCAAAGTCATCTCTCTGCGTTTTTTTGAATTTGACTTTATCTTTGTAATGTAAATGTTTGCAGAAGTCTACCGGTATTGCATTTTATCCTCATGGATATAGCTAACTTTGCTCAGACGCAATACCTGAACCACTATAAATAATGGACCGGGCTAGTACTGTTAAACAAATTTTTTAGATTCAATTTTTTTTGATAATTAAGCGAGTATGAATGATGTGTAAATAACTTTTGCATAACAACCTATCCTACTATTATGATATTTTTTTCATTAAATGTTGCCTAATGGTATGAATTATCATCTACCCTCGTTTGAAATCATAAATAATTTATTCTGATAATACCACTACAATCTCAGAACGTGTCAAACGGACCATTAAATAACAAAAGCATTGCCGATGAGCGCAGTGTACTTAATCTAGATAGAGTTGTATTCATCGGTAGATCTTTTTCTGAATACCTGTGGATGTTTAATCTTGATTTATCCAATTTAAAAGATCTTAAAATATTGGATTGTCCCTCTGGTGCATCATCATTTGTTGCCGAGGCTTCAAATGAATATAAAGTTAAACAAGCAGTTGGATGCGATTTAATGTATGATGATAATAACATATCAATGATAGAAAAAAAAGGAAGAGATGACCTAGAATATATGATTACTCGCCTATCTCAAGTTCCCGACTTCTATGACTGGAATATGTATCCAAATATCGAAGATCTTCGTAAGACAAGAGCCTCATCCCTAGGGAAATTCATTTCGGATTACGCAGAAAAGGGGATGGTAAATAATCCATCTAAAAAATATGATAGATATGTAAAAGCGATCCTTCCAAATTTACCTTTTAATGATAAAAGTTTTGATCTTGTGCTAAGCTCAAATTTCCTTTTCTACTATCATAATGTGTTTGATTATGATTTTCATCATGATTCAATTTTAGAAATGCTGCGAGTTACCTCTAAAGAAGTAAGAATTTTTCCAATTCAAAAACCGGATGCGAAAATTCCTGAATATTTTGAAACATTGATGGAGAGTATCAAGAGACATATGCAAGAAAAAATCTCTTTTAGAATAGAAAAAGTAAAATATGAATTTCGCAGTGGAGTCAATAAGATGTTGGTATTAAAAAGAGATGGATAACTGTATGATAGAAAAAGAGAGTATGATTGCATTTTTATATCCCTAATCTAATTAATTTGGTTTTGTTATTCAATTCATTTAGTTAACAAATTGTACTCTATAACAAGTTGCTAATACAACGTTTCAATAAGGCAATGAATTTGCTTGATTGTTAACACATTAATTTTACCAATCTTAATACATACGAAATCTTTCGAATTGGGAGGGATGGACCGGGAGACAATTTTTAGACTGTATTTTGTGTACCACATACTCATCTAGTTTAGTGGGCATACGAATTGAGTATAGATCTCCCGTTAATGTATATTATATAAAAAATAATTATTCATTCAATTTGTATTTGTACCCTAATCAAAGATAATATCTTATGAAGTTACAATCAGAGTACATTCTGATTACAGTATTTGATTTCTATAATTTATGATTAATCCAAATATTTTTCTCAATAATCAAACAGCACTCTTCCTTAAACTATCAGTAAGCCTTTGCAAGGCAGGAGATTTATCATATGGATCTAGACGAATATCTAAGATGGAAAAGCTTTCGATATTCCTTTCAGTATGAAATAATGCATCCTCAAATTGATCTTCAGTTTCTATAAGGTATCCTTTACCACTTCCAATCAACTTAGGGATGACGCTATATTCCCACATAAGGATGTCATTAAAATGACCGTCTAAAATAGAACGTTCTGTACCGTAGCCCTGATTGTTCAATACAATTACAATAGGATTTAGGTTGAATCTAAATGATGTAGATATCTCCATGCCGGTCATCTGAAAGGCCCCATCACCCACCATCACCAGGGGTCGTAATTTTGAATTGGCAAACTGAGCTCCAATACTTGCAGGTACAGCAAAGCCCATAGACGCATAATATGCTGAAGACAAAAACTCTGTTCTGTTATGAATCACAAGATCTGTACTTCCAAATAAAGAATCCCCTACATCTGCTAAAACTATCATATTATCCTTTAAAAAAGAATCAAGGCACTGAAATAACCTATTGATTGTTATTTTTTTCCTTTAATAACAGAAAATTGATTAGGCTCTAGCGAATGTGGTAAATTAGTGACCGCATTAAGCCTAACAATACCTTTAGTTTCGGCCATTTCTTTGATAAAAGCCTCAAAACTAATACCTTCATAATTATGATATTTTATTGAAATTTTTTCACTTGTTATGGAAATACTTTTTCCCTGATCTATTTTTGAAGGAAGTCCGCCCCGATCCAGATCTGTTAAAAACGCTCCCAAAAGGATCAAGCAATCACTAGATTCCACATATTCTCTAACGGTATCATGCCCCATAGCACCCTCATATAACCCCGAGTATAATGGATGGAGTTCACTTATTACAGATTTACTTGAAAGAGTTGATGTTCCAGAGGGTCTTTTTAAATTTGCTAAATTTATTGTAAAAATGAAACCCAATCATTAGATTTTTCTCTAATTGCTATGTTACGGGGGTTTCATCCAATTCTTTATTATTATTATTATTTTAATTTATTGATTTCTATGTTATATCGACATTGTGAAAATAGCAAAAAGTATATCAAATCTGTTAACTTTGAAAAAGTACGTATTAACAAAAGGTTGAAAAGATGGCAAATTCCACAGTTTTTCACTATTTTATTGATTTTAGTTAGCTATATGAAATGAGGTTTTCTGTATAGAATTTTAGCGCTTTAAAAGCCATATATCAATGAAAAAAGATAAATAGCAAAAAGTTCACTTTTGAATATGAATGTATTTTACATCCAATGACATGAATCAACGTTTAAGAAGAGTTCTCAAATTGATGGGATCTTAAAAATATTAAAAGGCGATGGTCTCTCCTTAAGGGATGTTGAGATGAAAGTTGAAGGTAAAGAGTCGACAACTATAATCAAAAATGAAAGATTTACAAACCCAAATTCCCATACTACTCAAACTAGAGATGTCCCTTATAGAGAGGAAAATATGTTTTTTATCTGGACCTTTCACCATTCATATTTGAAGCTCAGGATATAAATGGGCAATTTTATGAAATTCCATTTAACTTTATCTTGCCTGATACGTTACTATCAACTTTTCATAGTTCTAATGTAAATGTCTCCTACGATATAACAGCAATGTGGAAAAAAAGATGGGGGAGTGACGAAAAGCAGACGGCTATTTTCTCAGTTGTTCCTTCTATGAATATGACTAATTCTCACAGGATTAATGTAAGTGGGACTAATAATAAGGGCATACTAATAAGTATAGACCTTGAGAATCAATCATATGAAACAGGTATTTGTATAAAATTATTGGCTTGCATGACTAAATTCACAAGATCTTTAGTAAAAATATTGTTTATATATCTAGATTTTCACACACTCATATGACCTCGGGGTTATATTTTCCATATGTATCAATTGATTCACTAAGGACACTAAATTGTGCTATGTTACTATTCGATGAAATTTATATAATTAGTCCTTTTGAGGTTTCAATAGATTTGGCAAGTAATTACAAAGAGTATGAAGATTTCTTTATAGGAGAGCGAATAGAATTCACGTATTCTAGGATAAGACTTATTCCGTTATTTCAAATACTAACTAGTAATACGAAGGATGAAGAGCTTAGTTTGAGCATTATTGCCGATTTATTTGATACGGAATATCTTAATATTTGTAGAACATCTAGTCTACTCTCACCATTTAGAATTAGTATTGGTCGGATATCCAATCCTGAAATAGACGTCGTTCATAGAAAGTATTATGTGAATTTACCATCTGTAGCTGACGGACAAGACTTTCAAAATCGCATTCATAAAGGAATGATAAATCGTGATGAGTATGACAAAGAAAAACTAAGATATTTGCGTATGTCCGATGAAAGAAAATTTATTTACGACAGCAAAGAAAATTTCAAAAATATAACTTTGCCTTTTGAATATGCTCAATCTCTGATGATTAATCACCTCCACATCGTTAAAAAAGAATTAGGATCAAGAGTAGTGCTATTTACCGAAAAAAATATGGAACATAGGATTTTGAAATATAAATTCTCAAATCCAGATATTGAATCAGAGGCTATTTCAAATAAGGATACTGGCGGGTCAGGGCAATTAGAACATAAGGTTTCAGTGGAAATCGGGACATTAAATATTCCTTTCTTGTATGACGCAAGCAGTAACCACTTAATTGATTGCTATTTGCAATATAAAGAGTTATTTAACAAATTTAAACGAAGAATGACAGACATTCTAGACGAAATACAAGTCAACATATGGGATGAAAATTTAAATGAAAAAATTCAAAACCAACTTGAACAGACTATGAAACCATTAATTCATAATATAGGAGATTGCCTTAATGAATATATAACCAATTTATCCTCCAAATCATCTTTATCAATTGAGATCAAGGAAGCAAGGATAAAAATAACCATTATTCCTAATACGGTTCAGGAAGGGCCAAAACATTTAGTTTCTAGTATTGATATACCTTTTAGCAACATAAATTCAAATTGCTTGAATATTAAGAATTGCTTGATATTGTTAATTAGTTATTAACTCAAAATACCAGTATTGACTAACCCATTAAGACCGCTTATTTCAGTTGGTAATTTCCATGATACTAATTAGAAGAATCAATCTGAAACCTCTTCATGCAGAAATAGTGGGATCATTAATACAAAAAATAATAGCTAATTCGGCTCTATTATTTGCCTCCATTGTACAAAGTTATTTTTTGTATGTTTTACTATTTCATCTAATTTTTCGACCAGGCCGATAATATGATCGATATCCTTCTCAACTTCCTTACGGTCATGTGTACTGCTACACAGCATGCTGGCGTGAGTTGATATACTGTCAAGTTGGTCAGAC
>WHSX01000183.1 GCA_009379865.1 Candidatus Nitrosocosmicus sp. | reverse complement strand
CTTCAATAGTAATGAATAGGAGAATAATGAACATAATTGCTCTAAAATTAATGAGGAAATCAAAACCAGACAAAATGAAAGAAAACAATCTTGATACTGTTAGAATATATGTAGAGAAAAATGGAACTTAGATTTTTATATATTTTATCTCTAGTCGGATACGACTGTGGGGATACGATTCAAGGTTGAAGATAATCACATTTGCATATTTGATATATACTATACTAAGTAATATAATATCTCACGACCGTTAGTATTGTACATTAAATAATATAGGGAAATAAAAAGGGAGAAAACCGTCTAGATTCTTGGTTTTGGTTTAGGTATAGGAGTATACTCATATTCTCCAGTCGAAGGTGGAAGTGGAAAAAAGACAGTTAATATGAATTGATACATCATAACTCCAAACATTATGATTAAAAGAATACTATGATAACTTTAGCAACGGTTGCGGTGCCCCCTCCAGAGGGTGATGATGGTGATCCGTGATCTTTTGGATATGTCATTCATTGAAAGATATAATATTGTTCATAAAAGTAATCCTTTAAAATAATACCATTTGAATGCAAATTAAAAAAATATAATAAATTCTGTCCCTTCGCTTGTCCTTTGGCGGATCATAAATTCAGGTCAAAACGTAAATTCAGGACCTTCCTCATAAAAGACTAAGTAATTTACTCCAGTGACTTCAGTATCAAAATCTTTCACAACCTGGATATTAACTATCTTTCTATTTCCTCTTTGAAGAAAATTATTGATTTCGTCCATTATAGTATTGCTCCACCGAAATATTTCCTGTTTTATCATAGATGTTTTGAGAATTTTGTATATAAAACCGAATCGCAAGATGATGTAGTAGTGAATATGTCAATATCAAAAATGAAGACTTGGCTAACAACGAAGTATATTGAAATTCTGAAAATGCAATATAATTAATAATAAATAAAATTAAAACGGTCTAGGATGACTGTATGCTTCAGTTTCGATAAAGTCCCCATACTAATAATGGTTCACCCAAAGGGTCATATGTTATGACAGAAGTTAAGAAGATATTAGGATTTTAAAACAATGGATATTTTCAAGAATTCATAATCAATATGAAAAGTAATTTAAGATCATTTCCTTCTCAGAAATTATTTAAGAAATGCATTTATGATTTGTAGGTAGTGGGTCTTGATATTGATCTGTTATGCTATCTCAAGACCTTTATTGGCTTGTGTCAAAGCCTACAGTCTTTTGCAAAAGGGATAGATATATGGTAACATATGATAAATTATTTTCTCAAATTAACGTAATTCCTTACAATCCAAAGAAATGAATTCTTTATCAAGTTATTTTGTCATGATAAATTCTTGTATAATATTTTGGTAATATATTGCAATATTTAATTTTTTTGAGTTTGCTCTATCAGCGATAAATTTTAGGAAAAAATACATTAATATTAAGCGCGGAGAGGGGATATGATTCTACGCCTTTCGAATGTGGTTCCATTAAGGTTTCAAAATTTAATAACATTCTTTAACTTAAAAAGACGATACTATATTATTATCGGTAACTGAGTTAGAGAGATATATTATAAATAGAATTTAAAGGGGAAATTCATTATTTATTGTAGAGATTATTCAAGTAATTATACACATATGCAGTTTTCTAGTTATTTTAATATATTCATAAAAGATATTGTGAAAAATAGTATTTTAAATTGAATATTCGGATTGCGTCAATTTAGTGTTTATTTTCTTCTCCTAAAATTTTAATATATACGTCGGGATCAATTTCATATTTTATCAGATCAAAAACTTGAAATTAATCCCCTATTTCCTACTTTACTATAAATAATCATTAGTATTACTATATTAAAATATACATTTTTTACATTATATCGGAAATTGGTAGTTCAAGTTCTTTCACTTCTATATGCTGCAGAGTCAAAGTTCATTTTACTAGTTTATGTTTTAATATCACTTCAATAATGATATCTTGATCAACATCCTTTAGTTATGATCATAGTCAAATGCACTAGAAAATTTCACCTTGTTTCCTAACAACTAATGTAGACGACAGAGGAGAAAGCAGAATCCAAATATTTGAGTACTAGTCTTGCTTTAGTCAAATTTGTATAATGAAAAAGATCATTGTTGTTGTATTTCCTGACCTTGATGATAAAAATATCAGAATAGAACTAGATGAATTCCTTTCTCCAAAGACCTTTCAAGCCATAATTGATCATTTACCAGTTGAAGTCAAAATCAACAGGTGGGGAGATGAACTCTATACCGATCCAACTACCATAGATGTTGAGGCGGAAGATAATGCAAAGACAGTAGTTAATGAATTGGATGTAGCATATTGGCCAGAAGGTAGAGCAATATGTTTATTCTTTGGATTAACTCCAATAAGCAAAAACGAGAAAATATTGGCATACTCTCCTGTGAATATAGTGGGTAAAATCATAGATGATTCTTCTAATAAATATGATATCTTAAATCAAATTAAAGTCAAAACAAATGTGATCATAAAACAGTGAAAAGATAATTGCAAGGACTCGCGTAGTACAATTCATCTAAATGAGAACTTAAATACTCATATTTTACATAAGCCCAAGGGGGTTTGAGTCGTGTAGGTAGAAGGGTTCAATTCTTCCTGATAATACACCATACTGCATAATTAATCTATTTTATTAAATTGTTATATTAGTAGAGTATCTAATAATTATTAAATCTTGGAACAATTGCGGTGGACAATAATATATAATCGGTGTGGAATGAGTATTTCCAGATTAATTGACGTCATTTTGAGAAAAAAGGATACTGACGATGACAAAATAAAAACAAGCCGTTTTGTCTATATAGGCGAATCAATTTTTAAAGGTGAAATAAAAAATAAGCAAGAAAAATATGATAGAAGTAAAGATCACATTATTTTTAAATCCCAATTTTATGGCAATACAGAATTCGGTTATTTTGCAGCAGAAATTATCCCGCCCAAACATTCATCTTTTCCTCTCAATACATTTCATTTAGACGATGCAACTGGCAATGTAACATCTTTTTGTGATGCAACCGTCAACGGAAACATACAGAATACTTGGAATGTTCACAATATTCCAATGGATTTAGGAAAGATCCATGGACGTAATGTAAAAACTAATTGGTTTGAATGATCATGGAAAATCCCAGAATCTGCTCCAAAAGGTGATTATAGAGTAATAATAGGTTTGTGGAGCGATGTGCAAGGTGAGATTGATGACAAAAGTATACCCATTCAATTTCATGAAAGTTCATTTTATGTTATGGATCCAGATGCTTCTCGTTACCAATAGGAAATTCAATCACAATAGTAAATAAAATGCTATTACCCTGTAGATAATGGGCCCGAGGGGCTTCGTGCCAATATCGGTTCTTAAAAATAGATTCCATCATATTAGATAACTAGAGAAATATAAGGATTTTTCATGCGATTGTGATGGGCCGAAAGGTATGTCATACAAATTTGGTGCAAATATTGGATCTCATGTATGTATAACTTGTAAAATTTTGATACTGATGAACATGGATTAAACTTCTATTTCAATATTCTATAATACATTTCTCATATGAAGAATCTCAACGGTTCCGCTATTTCAAATAGCCTTTGGATAATAGGTTTTACTGATTCTCAATTATTGAATCTATAATCTGTCTAATTGTTGTTAATGACCGTGAGGCTGTTGACCTCATTCCAATATTTTTCAAATAGAATCTCTTGAATCGTTACACTATGCTCTTCGTTTGAAAATGAGGCAACTATTTCATTTTGTTGATCATATTTTATTTGTAACACATATCTGTTATCGCTTAGCATTATGAATTCATTAAATTCACCTAACTTGTTGCTATATCCAAATTGCATTTGATTATCTCTGTTTGTTTCATTTATTTGAGCAATATGACTCATGAGATGCTCATCAATATCGTCGGTTAGAATTTTAATTGTTATACCCTTTCTTAGTAATGAGGTAAAATTATTTACAAAGTTATTCTTGTTAAGTACAGTATAAATTAATTTGAATGACGAAAATATTAATAATTCTTTTTCACATTGTTCTGTTAAAGAATTTATTTCATTGTGAATCTCTTTAGGATTTGTTAAAATCCTCGGGTAGTTTAATTTATCACGATATTCTATCTCTTTTAATCTGTTTGCTATTGGGGTTGCAATTTCCCATAATCTGTTAAATAGTGCTTGTTGACTATCTACTAATGCTTTAGTATTACTAAATAACGCCTGAGCAGGAGGCTCATTTTCCTTGTGAAATATTTGCACCATATAAGCCCTGTTATCCAATACCGCAAAGTTACTTCTTATATTATCAATATGTTTTATTTCGTAATACTTGAATGATTTTACAGACTCCATGTTTTCTTTCGTTATTTCAACAATTAGTCTAAATTTGATACCCCTTTCTTTGGCCTGTTTTTCAGCAAGTTGTATACCAAATTTATAAAAATTCCATAAGAAATCAAGCATTATCTTATCCCAAACGATATCAAATCCTCTTTCAGTACTATTTATGGCAACTATGCCCAGTTCTAACATTTTATCTGATTCAAAAATGACGTCTGTAACTTCTGGATGATAGCCTTTTGACTCCATTAACTGGTTAAAGGTTGAATCATCCACTATATTGTATTAAAAGTCTATTTTATTAAAAAGTTGTTATGATCCAATTTCTTAATTTTACTTGGTAAATTGTTTTGATTATTCTTCAATATGAAAAAGGTTCTAAAATCACATTTTCGTGCTGTTTTTAATAAAAACTGTTACTATAATACGTAATGGGCCCAAGGGGTTTCGTAATAGATATATTACGAGTCCAATTTGACACATCCCATTTCAAGATTGAAATACATCATGTTAGTTATTTAGGTAGATAATGAGAACATAACATAAATTTTATTCAAAGCCAAATGTAGGATAGGATTCGAATCTACGTCTTTCAGACGGAGGTTCCGACCAAAAACATCCATGGTAATCTTGTATATACTTGATTAGTACAAGGTTCGGGCCCGTGGGGATACTGTTCAAGATTGAATATAATCTAAATATTTAGTTTGATATGTACCGGGAGTGGGATTCGAAGCATTGTCATAAAAACAAGGAATCTAATTATATTTGGACTTGAAAGTGAAAGGATTTTCTTATTGTGTTGACGCTTTCAGTGGCCAGTCTTTCAAAATGAAAAAAAGAGGGAACAGAGGTCAAAGATACTTCTAGTTTACAGTAACAGTGCCTGACATCCAAGGATGGATTACACATATGTAATAGTATGTACCAGGATTCTCAAAGGTCATTGTGAAGGAGGTGATTGGCGGAGCACCTGGTGGGACTTGTCCCATTGGCCACATCCAGCCAGAGTTGACATAACTTTCTTCACCGGTAAAGGTATAGTTTGAGTTGAGTGGGAGGTGGGTCACATTTGTCTTGGGGCTGTCAACCGCAACTGGAGCAGAGGCCCTATGGTTATCCACTATCACTAATTTGTTATTTGGATTGGAGTTGTCAGGGATTATTGTTGGTTCAACATTTGGAGCAGGAATCGCAGAAATTAATTCGGTGTTGTTTGGAACGCTAAAGGGGGCGACCAGAGGAGGAATCATTTCGTTGTCCTTAACAAAGGTGACGGTGTGAGGCTCTGCAACCTGCATAGGATTGGTCCATGTGACGCTTTCGCCGATATTGATTGTTACATTTTGGGGAGTAAATTTGTCCCAGTCTGTTCCGTTTCCCCCCGCACCTACTGTGCTTGAAATAGCATTGGCTTCTCCTTGGGATGACACACCAAATACTACAAAAAGGGAATAAATAAGCAAACCTGCACTAAAGGTTATTGTGTTTGTTATCATTGTATTTTCAAAATGTCATGAATATAAAAACCTATGGTCATTGTTAAACAAGATAGTTTCTTATTTATCAACATTCTAACATTAAATGAAGTTTTATGCAGCTTCATAACACAAATGATTGATTTTTTGTTTAGATCAAATACGATATATTATTTCGTATATCATTAATAAAAGACAGAAATGATGTTGATTAAGCATGTTTTCTGAGGGAATGCCAATTTGTGAAAAATACCTTTCTCATTTCAACACTAAAT
>WHSX01000182.1 GCA_009379865.1 Candidatus Nitrosocosmicus sp. | reverse complement strand
ATATTTAGTGGCTTATGTCGCAGGATTAAGAAATCCAGGTATAAGATAAACGATTATTCATTTTTATATTGCTGAGGTGTACTAGGTTACTATCAAAATTGGACTTTGTAAAAATCCGAATGAAAAATTGTCAGATGACTACCTAGAATTTCAATTATTAAATATCCATCTAACTGATAATAACTGGTAAACAATAAATTATTGCAGGAAAGTAGAGACGTAGTTTATTGTGTTTTTAATCAGTGTTACTACAATCAAGTAGCCTTATATTTCATTTTCAACGCACTTAACTTGCCTGCAATATGCATGAATTAAGTTCTTTTATCGCTTTTACTAAAACGCGATAAAGTAATAATGGCATTTTAGTAATAATATGCTTGTGATATGCGAAGGTTTATCGATTTAGGGGTAAATTTATCCCCTATCTAGCAAATAAAGGGCATTAATATGTGGCAACTTTCAACGTATTATGAACAGAATAGTTAATAGAATTTGTTATAGCAGTCTCAAGAATTGTTAGGATTTCGAACGTCAGAATTATTAGAACTTAAAAAAAGGTGATGATGATGTAGGACCTAACTCATTATGGGTTATAAGTTGAACTAGAATCTGTCCCATTCGAGCCACTAGTAGTCCCAGTTGAGTTAGAGGTTGAGAGGATGTCACTACCCGTCAAATTTAGATTTAGGGCTTCATCGGTATTGTTTTGCGAAAACGCATTATCGAAGTTACTAGTTACTAGTACAACCATAAAAATGAAGGCTGCGAGTCCTATATATTTTTTATATGAAATTTCTTTATTTTCCATTATGATTATTTATCTTAGCCTATATAATACTACTCTCAAATATGCAAAATAATCTAGAATGGTGTTGAATCTACATATTCATATGATGACCTGTTCAATTATTCTATCACTAATAGTTACAATTTCGACTAATTTAGCTGGAGAAAAATGAGGTAAGAATCATATAATCAGAAATTAAAAAAATATTAGTTGTTCTAATGGAATTTTATGGAATGGAGATCAACTGGATCTTTACCTCTATTAGGTAATGTTAATTTTTGGAGTTCCTGCAAGTATTCGCTGTATCTTTTGCTAAATCCATTTTCATCTATACTAAAATGAATATCAACATTGTTTGGTTCCGACATCAGCGCTAAAAGGGTGAATAATTCTCTGACGTCTCCATCGTATTTTATGTTCTCAATTTCGTCTACTATTATCGAAAGGAGTAGAACTAAGTTTCTTCTCAGGCCCAAGATATGATATGTATGAGTTAAATATATTTTTGCATCTAACTTGTCCGCAGCCAAAGCTGAGAGACTAAATTCGAATAACAAATTTTTCAATGGCAAACCAGACCCACTGGTCAACAATTTTTCATATTTCCGAGGGCTCTCTACAAACTCCTCGAGCTTAGCATCCTTTAAAAATTTGTTTAACAGTTTAATTATGTCTCGCAGACTTATGGTGCTTTTCCCAATTTCCAAGATCCCTACTCTAACATCTATTCTGTCGAGATCTTCAAAATAAAAGTGAGAGTCGATGTCAACATCACTTGATAATTTGCCAATTCCATCCATATCCGTCTCGATGGGGATATACTCGACCAATCTTTCAATTTCTTTGAAAACTCCGAATGACATTAATTATTACAAGAATTATTGTTCTTTTGATACTTAATATTATTCTGTTATGTGAAAAATTCTATGATTATATGTAAAATATGCAAGTCGTTAATTCATTGGATCGCATCATAGTATATTTTGTTATTAAATTATTTGAAATCTAAAAGTCGGTAAGCTAACTCGGTAAGGATAGATAATAAATTGGATATTTTTGAATACCAACAACATTTGTTGAATATTTAGCGATGGTAAATTTGGGGTGAACTCAAAAGATATTTCCTTCTTTTTTTATTCTATACTAAATCAATTGCTTATTGAATCACGATGAATTTTAATTAGAATCAGTTCCTTCGTTAAATAAAACAAATTAATTTTAGTCCCTTTTAGAATTTTATTTAAATATCCCTGCCGTACCAATTAGGAAACAAGATTTCTGATTAGGGTGAATTTTGTTTATGATGATTTCATATTCATAAATCTAGTTCAGCGTGAAATTCTAAACCCTAAAAAGGAAATTAATGTAGATCAAGATTGTTATCTGCCTAGTTTTGTCTTTTTTTGCATATTTAAAATCCTTTTTATGCTTACGTTTCTTTTTTCCTACACATGCATAAAATAACCTTAGCCGAGAAAAAAATTAATCTTTTTTATTTTTCAATGACTTCCTGTATGGAAAGTAAAGATGGCAAATCAGTTCACAAATCAATAAGACATAAAATACAAAGGAGGCAATCTAGATGAAGGAACTTGAAGGAGAAACACTGTTTCAAATAGATGCAAAAATTGGGGGTAATTCGAAAAGGAGAGAAATCCTATACTCGTTCATAGAACCCCTTAATAGTTTTTATTTAGAAAAGACTGAAATCTATCGAGCTCAAATCCGAGCTTGCAAGAATCTTTCAAAGTACATTAGATCAAGCGAAGACACGCTTATTATAGACAACGAGATTTCTCAGTTACAATTAACGCTAAATCTTGAATCACCATGAACTTTTGCAAGTGGTCTAAATTTTAGTCCCAGATTATAACCAATAAAACAATCTGAAATCTTGAATTGGAAATAACTAGAATCTTCTTTTAATAGGTAAGGGATCAAATCCAAACTATTCAGAAATGCAATCTTACTTTGGAATGAGTTAAGAATTTGTAAATCCTGGTTTAATTTTGGTATGATGAAAAGACAAGTTATGATCCTATAATAGAGAATCAATTTCATAATTTGGTACAAGCTCACAAATAATTCAAATTTTGAGTATTCATTGGCAAGTGCTAGGTTTTGTTTACCCGTCAGTTCCTTAGTAAACCTACAATTCATTTTCCTGTTCAAACCTTAATTGTGATCATCAGATTTATTTGTTATCTCAAATGTTTGGGTTTCTTACAATCTTAAATAACCATAGACATATGATCTTAAACTACTTGGCTTCAGGACATATGATTTAGTAAAAGGAGACTTCACATGAGGCATTCAAGGCATATGCCAATTTACACATTAAGATGATATTTTCACATGAAATGGCACTAAACGACCTATTTAGGAAAGTAATACTATGATTAGCAGCCACCTAATATATGACACAATTAGAGTCGATAAAAACTCAGAATAAGGAATACGCCAAGAGTTTCAAGGATGGAGATCTTTCTTTGCCCCCCGCTAAAAAAATTGCTGTCCTCGCATGCATGGTTGCAAGATTGAATGTGAATGAATTATTAGGACTGGGGATCGGCGAAGCTCATATTATTAGGAATGCTGGCGGAATTGCTACCGAGGATGCTATACGCTCGTTGATCATATCACATGAATTACTTGGGACTGAAGAATTCATTGTAATAAACCATACAGACTGTGGCATGTTGACCTTTAGTGATCAAGACCTGCGAAAGAAAATATCGGAAAAATACAATTCAAATGCTTTAGGCATAGAATTTCATTCATTTAACGATTTAGAGGAAAATGTAAAAAAGCAAGTAGAAAAAATCCGGAACACTCCATTCCTTGTTGACGCTGTTTCCGTAAATGGGTTTGTATATGAGGTAAGAACAGGCAGAATCAACGAAATAAGTTAGAGAATTTACTCTGAATTTCTGATATGGATGTTTCTAAAAAATGGATGGGAGAGAAATGACCAATCGTGAGTATTAATCGCTCTGCTTCTTTCATGTATGAGAGATTGGCTCCTGAGTGCACACAGAAGCATTTTGATTCCGAACTTCTAAATGATGAGACTTTATCTTTGGATACCGTGTGTCGAGAATATGATTTGCCTAAATGTAATTAGCCTTCAGAAATCGGGCATATAACTCACAGTATTATGACGACTTTTTTTCTTTGAAAATTGATATATTATTAACTCAGCCAAATGAATGGAATCGACGCTAATATATTTATCGTTATACGTTATAATCACATATATATTTTATAATTATTTTATATTTGCATTATTTATACGTAATATTTGCATATATTATACGTATTTCTCATATTTTCTAGATAAGTTTATATAATATTTACAATTTATTAAAGATATGAATACTTCTCTTATTAATCAAAAAAACCAACCTTGTATAGATACCTGTAACGAATGCGCAATGATGTGCGAGGCTTGTTGTACTGCATGTATGTCCAACACAGAAATGGCTGGAATGATGGGCCGATGTATGATGATGTGTAGAGATTGTGCCACTATGTGTACAATGGCAGCAATGATGATGGCTCGTGGAAGCGAATACTCAAAACAAATGTGTGAAATGTGTGCTATGGTGTGTGATGCATGTGCAATGGAATGTGAAAAAATGGGTAACAAAATGGAAGCATGTAAAGAATGTGCTGAAATGTGTAAGAAATGTGCCCAAGAATGTAGAAACATGATGAGATAAGAAATCCTATTATTGTTCTTATTCAAATTTGTTTATTATTTATTATTTATTATAATTGAATGATTCACTACAATTAGTCAGTCATTTGTAAGATTTGTGAAATGATTTCTCTAATTAAAAGTGGCAGGGGCACTGATTATTTGTGTTTGTTTTATCATACGTTTTGGATAATTTTATAAAACGAAAATTAGTAGAATGTGATTTTTTTGCGCATACTATTCTAAAATATCATACACAACATTCCTTTTATTACAATTATTGTAATAATTAATCATGAGTTTGCAACTAAATCATTTAGTTGGTTTAAGAATTGAGAAGGACGATCTGGACGTGCATTTGAAGGCTTCAACTTTCAAATATGCTTTAAGATGCAACCAATGTTCCTGGAATATCTCATTCTATGAGGAATCAGGCAGTATTTATTTAGACAGTCACAAAATGCTTTGTCCCTTTTGCAAACAAAAAGAAATTAGGTGGTTAAGATTTCCTTTTTAGTTTACTCAAATTCCGGACATTATCCGATCCAAATATAGGGAACAAAAATGAGGATGAACCATATCAAAAGGATTAGAAAATCGGGTATCCACAATTCGCATGTAGATTTTTCAGTATATTACGTTACTTTCGTTCTTAATGTGAAATAAGCCAAACAGATAGACCATATTAGATATAACAGAATATCTTGATGATTTTTTAGCCCAAATAATTAAAATTCCTTTTGTTAATATTTGCTGTAGTTTCTTAATAATCTACAGAGAGAGGGCATCATTTAATCACTCTCTAGAGAATAATCTCAATCTCTTAATATGATAGTGCTCATAAACCCCGTTAGGTATTCTACTTTTTCTACAAGAGAGATAGTGATTCAGGTTGATAACCTTAACCATGTGCTGACACGGGTTCAGTTATTACCTGAATCACATACTATAATGAATACGTACTGCTTTTGTGTTTCTGCATGGAGTATCTATTTGATTGGATGGGACTGCCAATCATCAATATGAAGCATTTCATAGTTATTAAATGCTCTTTATAAAAAAATACAAAAAGGTATTAAATTTCGATTAGTAATTCCACATAAAGTATCAATCCCAATAAAATATGATATGATTAAAATATTTAGCTACGTTTAATAATATGCCAGATTTAGCTAATAGATGCAGATCTTGCATATAGGAACTTATTTAAAAGTTATGTATTCCATTTTATGATATCCAACAGCATTTCAAAAACCTGAGTTCTTGGCAACATTTGGTTTAATTTAATAAGAATGATAAATGTTGAGAAGTCAACTCCAGAACTATCATAGAATTATTGATGAATTATTAGACAATTTTAGATACCACGTTAATGAGAAAAATATCGGAAAGCGTAAATTTAGACTTGACCCTAAGGCAATATAATACAAGTAATTTTAAATTCCTCCTCTACCACTACTTTTTTGTGCGTTAAAGAAAGGATTGATGTAGGAACATGCTCTTGTATCTAGCGCATAAACCAAGACATATATCGAATATTTACTATACAAGTTCTGTATTATTATTTCTAAAAGGCGCATAATTCTCAGAAAGTGTGCAAGTATGGCACATATCGACGAATGTTACGTATAGGGCTTTAATTATATGAGCCCGGGTCATAATTGACAACAAATAAAGCTAGTCTAATGGAGTATCATGTTT
>WHSX01000181.1 GCA_009379865.1 Candidatus Nitrosocosmicus sp. | reverse complement strand
AAAGACAACTAAGATTGAATTGTTGTCTAAAAATCTATTCACCTTAGAAAACTCATTCTCAGAAGGGTTAAAGTATTTCGAATGTTTAGACGTAAGGATAATGTTTGATAATGGATATTTTTCCATAATATTTTTTAGTTCTTTTATTTGAAATACATTGTATCCCCAATATTTTTCTGTTATTTCATTTCTTTCGATATCAATCGCATTAATGTAATTCTTATTCTTTAGTAACTTTACATTGACTTTCCTACCATCATTCTTAAATTTTCCTTCGTACTTGATTGGAATTCTTAATCCAACATCTACAAAATAATCATCCCGTCTTTTCTCAACAACTCCAACCCTAATTTCGCCAGTTTTGACGTCACTTATTTCTATCCTGTCTTTATGATGATGTGATCTTATTGGATGAAGCTTTCCAACATTTTTTAATATTTCAAGTTTAGGATAAATTTTTCTCCTTAAGTATTGAGGCGTATCAAGATATTCAAGGATGGTTATCATGAATTGGAGGTCATCTTTGCGTGTGTTCAGTAATTTATCTGGATAAATAAATATGTTATTAACTCTAAAAATCGATAATGCTCTTGATAATTGAAAGATTTTTAGTGTTTTATCAAATTCTGTCGAAACGTCATACAAGAACGAATCTGGAATGGAAACATCAAATCTCATTGAAGTTGAAATACAAATCACCGTTCATTTAGCAACTCGTTCACTGCTCCTTCCAAATAACCTTCAGATCCAAAAAAACTATACCTCAATATTCCCTCTTTATCTATAACTATAGAGGAGGGTGTTCCCCTCAGTCTAAAAGTCTCAAATGTCAATGCCGAAAATTCCTTATTCTGTAAATAATTTCGTACCTTGTCAATAAGGTCGGTTTTATCTTTGTCAGAAAATGTAGAAAAATCAGGAAAATATACTTCAATAAAATCAAAAATCATCTTGTCTGAAACTTCGACGGGCATTTTGATAACATTATCAAAAGCTACTGGAAATGGTATCTTGTAATATAACTTATTTTCATCAACCAATTTACCATGTTGTTTTAAGGCCTTAAATGTATCTCCAATTACTTGATTTTCTGAAAGCAAAAGTTCAAGGTTTTGTATAGTATTTTTGTCATAATCTTCGAATGCAGTTGCGACCCCTAATACCTTGACATTCTTATCCTTAAATTTTTCATATAGCGAAATTGCCTGCGGAATTCCATATAGAAAACATCCTGGACAGTTAACTTGAAATACTTCGATAACGACCACATTTCCAGCCAATTCATCTATATTTGTTTTTGTGCCTTGTACCCATTTAGAAAGTTGCAAGTTAGGCGCTTTGGAGCCAATTTCTATTGTCATTGATAATCAATTTTTCAATAAAATAATAATTATTTAAAGGGTCGTATATACAAATAAAATACTATTATGATGAACTAAATCAAAGTATGTCAAGATTGACTTACTTTATCTTGAACTTGTTTTGAATAATTCTCTATTTCTTCTAACGGCATCATTCGCAAAGTTTTTGATTTTGAATCAATCACAGCCAATCTGATGTGTTTAGTGCCGGTCTTTTCTTCACTAACCATGAAGATAGATTCGATAGCAAGTACACATGCTTTATCGAGACTGATATCATTCCTATAATTCTTCTCCAAGTGTTCTGTTACTTGTTCGCTTCCCGCACCAATTGCCACAGCATCGTATCCTATGTAGGTACCACTTGGGTCAGTAAGAAACAAGCTATTCCATTATTGTCGACACCAGCCAATATCAATGCAACGCCGAATGGCCTAGCTCCAGCATATTGGGTATACTGTTGGGCCATATCAGCTAAGTTTTTTGCAACGCCTTCAACGTCCACTACTTCATCATAAATAAGGCGGTTGCTCTGGGCAAAAAATCGTGCGTGGTCAACCTGGGTGCGAGCGTCTGGAATATACCCTGCTGCGGCAAGACCTATATGATCATCTATCTGGAATATTTTTTGAGTTACATTAGATATTTGCAATTTTCTCGTTTTTTCTTCTACTGCAAGGATTACACCATCAGTGCTTTTAATTCCTAAAGCTAACGTGCCTCTCCTAACGGTTTCGATTGCATATTCAACCTGATATAATCGCCCATCAGGTGAGAAAACAGTAATTCCTCTATCATAACCTGCTGCTGCTGGTAACAAATCAACTAGATTACTTCTAAATCTTTATTTATAGTTACCTTATTTAAAAAATAAAGGATTATTTACCCAATAATATGAATAAAGTTGGCTAATTGTTAATAGAAGAAATTCGATTTTGTGGCCACAGAAATATTCGTTCTCTGCATGCACGAACCATAGAGATAACCAAAGATCCTAACTTGACACTCAATGGAGATTGCATTATAGGAGTTAGCGCAACCAAATCATGCTCCGATCTAACGAGTGGTATGAAGAATAAGATCAGGAGTAATCAATCTTTCATAGAAATAGATTTGATTGTTGAACCGTTAATCTTCAAAATTCATGGGTTTGGGAATGATAATCTTCTCCTTACGCATGCTCATGATATTGTTTTAAGAAAAAGCAATTTCATTTGTAATCGGACCCTGAGCCTAAGTTGTAATTTTAGTGCCATACACATCCCTAGAAAAATGGTTGAGTTATTGAGAGATCCCTCCAAACAGGGCCTGCTAGTCATAGGTGTAGAATAAATAATGATGACCACCCAATTGTTTGACTGGTTAGTCCAACTTGGTAAAAGTAGATCTTGTTATGCGTTCATAAGCGTCAACATACCTTTGAGACACTTTTTCGATTATATCTTGTGGTAACTTTGGAATATTTGGTTTTGCACTATTATTATTGCATTTTTCTACTTCTTGTCTGAAACCTATTTCCTGTAGCCAATCTCTTAATATTTGTTTGTCATAACTATCCTGAATCTGTCCAACTTGGTAATCCCCTTTATTCCATATTCTAAATTCATCTGGTCCAATCGAATCTCCGAGCATTATTTCTCCTGTCTTTGGATCTTTTCCGAATTCAAATTTGATATCTGATAGAATAAAACCTGAAGCAGAAACGGTCGTATCTACTTGCGTAAACAAGTCCAGAGATAGTTTTTTTATTTGCATTAATTCCGTTTTACTCACTAGTTCATTCTTAAGAATTTCTGTTTCGGAAAGAGGTTTGTCATGCTGATCAGATTTAGTCGTTGGATCAAACACAAGACCTGGTAATTTTGAAGCTAATTGCAAATTCTTATTTATAAAATATTCCCCCGTCCCAGAAATATCTATAGCATTCTGAAGATACCTAGAATATAAGCTTCCATATAAGTATGATCGCACCACACACTCTATTGGAATCATGTTCAGCTTTGCTACTTCAATCCTGTTGGTATCCACTCTTCTCCGAAAGTGGTTTTTCCCTTTCAAGACCTTAAACCAAAAAAGAGCAAAATCACACAGGATTTTTCCTTTATAAGGAATTTCATCATTTAGTATAACGTCAAAAGCAGATATCCTATCAGAAAATGAAAAAATTAATGTGTTGTCATTGGTTTCATAAATGTCCTTTACTTTGCCTTTCCTGATTAGTTTCAACTTGATAAACTTTCCACATGTTAATTATAAGTTTTAAATTGATTGGCATTGCAATTCACCATGTAATCATTTGATCGTTAATCCAACTGACAAAATCCTTTCGCAATTGTTATCATTTCTGGATTCTGACGAAGGTATTAGAATCGAATCCCAATCGACTTGTAAAAAAATTTTCATTAACAAGAATTTACTTGGAAATTACGTAATACTTTTGAATTACAACTTTACAAGAAATATGTATACTTTATTGAATTCTAGAGGAATTTATGCGCAAGGTAGGTATTGCAAATCTGATGAAATTATTTACCTTAATACGCCTTCTGAAGTGCTGGAGCTTATCCACGGTGAATTTGATGATATCGAAGTCAACGAATACTGAACTCGGGATAAAATTAAAAACCAATTAGTGATATTAAGAGCTTTTCCACTTGTAGTACACGGTTCCAGCTTTACATGAGGCAATCAGATTTGAGTTTGTATAAGTGGATTCAACCTCAATTTCAGATAACAGCGAGTCTATACTTTGTTCTTCATTTTTAGACTCTGCAAAGCGGTTAATAATCTCCTCTTTAGAGAATTCCATATTGTTATTTATTTTTAAGAAATTAAAAAATTGATCTTTGTTCAACATTTCATTTTTATAGGACTTCAAGATTCATAAATTTTTGGACTAACTTTAATAAGGAAAGAAATTTATTTAAAAAAAATCAACAATATTACAATTATTGGGTTTGACAAAAATTCTTCCACTACTCATAGTAGTATTCTTGATTTATTTCACTCAAAGTACTTTCCATGCCGTTCTTGCTGAAACAAAAAATATCGTATTTAGAGAAAGCACCTTGGAATCAAAGAGCAACAGACTTGATGTTAACAACACATTTGCTCTTTCGGGATTTCTGGTTTCCACCTTGAATACGTCGTTAATTTCAAATAACGGATCCAGTGAAAATAATCAATTAATTTCGACTTCACCTCTTGACACAAACATTCAGAATTCACATCAAACCCTATCACCTACGCAACGGGATGATGGCGTAACAATCACAGGCAATTCATCATCAACCATGAACCAAAGTCAGAGCATGCGTGATGACATCACTGGAATAGGTCAATTGAATCAGACCGATAATTTATCAAATAATTTGGTTTCAATGCTTTCAGGTATTATTATTCAATCCATTGAAAGAGGAAATCCGACCATTAGTAACGATGAAAATACAAATGATTCTGGTAAATTCACTAATAAGAATATTTCAACAATAGTATCCGGCAATTGGAAGATGAATGTTAATTCTTCGAAAGTTGAATTCTTTGATTCGAAATTCGTAATGATCACCTCAAATGCCAAAGGATTTCACTGGCATACAATTAGCAATTTCAAGGGCGATGGAAATGTGTTTTTGGGAACTGATGACACTGTATTCATCGATGGAACAGTAGACTTTTTCACAGATGACAAACTTGTATCTGAGAATAGTAAGGTGGTATTTATGATCAATAATTTTGAGCTAATTCAAATTATTTTTCTTGATAACAAAATAGCAGATCATTTTCATAACTTTCCACTTTACGGGATCATAGATTCTATTGAAATAAAAAATTAGATAAAGCTCTTTTTCATATACTTTGGTATCGGTGAGGTTATAGCCCCTTCTGATGCAGATCCTACCAATGTTGCATATTTTGCTAGGGCTCCCGACCGATACCTATTCTTTATCGGTTTAAATTTCTTGATCCTATTTGTGAATTCTTTCTTTGAAATCTTGAGATCAACTGTTTCTTTGATTAAATCGATCTTGATATTATCTCCATTTTTGATTATTGAAATTGGTCCACCTACCATTGCTTCTGGAGAAATGTGCCCTATCATGAATCCCCTAGTCGCTCCAGAGAATCGACCATCAGTGAGCATAGCAACTTTTTCACCCAGACCTTGACCTACTATCGCAGCTGTCACAGCAAGCATTTCTCTCATGCCGGGTCCGCCCTTTGGACCCTCATATCTTATTACAACAACATCACCTTCGCTGATTTCTCTTTTCGAGACAGCATCAAATGCGGATTCTTCTGAATGATAAACTTTCGCAACCCCCTCAAATTTATCTTCTTTCAATCCTGCAATTTTGATTACAGCACCCTCTGGAGCCAAATTTCCGAATAAAATTTTTAACGTTCCTTCTTTGTGTATAGGATTATCGACAGTTCGAAGGATATTTCGAAATTCAGTTTTTTGCGCTTTATAGTACGACTTGGATTTGCTAAAGTCATAGGACTCGAGATTCTTTTTCATTGTCTTATTGGTAACGGTCTCTACATTACCATTTAAAATACCTTTATCAAGCAATGATTTCAAAATTACAGGGATGCCCCCGATATTATCCAAGTTCAACATTACATAACTCCCACCTGGTCTCATATTTGCAATATGAGGTGTCTTTTTTCGTATATATTCAAAATCCTTTATATCCAACTCGATTCCTGTTTCCCGGGACAGTGCTAATAGATGAAGTATCGCGTTAGTCGAACCTCCTATCGCATTTGCCATCATGATCGCATTTTCGAATGCCTCATAAGTCATTATATCTCTAGGTTTCAAATCACTAAGTAAAAGCTGATCAATAGATTTACCAGTATCAAAGCAAATTTTGTACCTTTCTTCGCTTTCCGCAGGTGGTGTGGCACTACCTGGTAACGACA
>WHSX01000180.1 GCA_009379865.1 Candidatus Nitrosocosmicus sp. | reverse complement strand
TTAGAGCGTTTAACTACCGAGCCCGCACTTGATCCCCGAGTCACTATATACATGAATACGTTGACTCCCTTTCTAGCAGCTTTCAGTAGTGATCCACCACATCCAAGTTCAATGTCATCGGGATGCGCCCCAATAGCTAAGATATTCACATAACTATTGTAATATATCCTTATTTTAATTTAATGTAAAAAAAGGTGGGGTTAATTTCAGAGTTAATCAGCCCTATGTAAATGCATTTTTACACTGATTCAGCAAGTTTTTAACATGATAGAGATATATTTTTCCTTTATGACAAGGAAAGTGCTCGCCAAATCTTTCTGCCCGGTATTTGATGTCCTTTCAATGATATTTTACTAATAGGGGGAATGGCTGTGTTGATCATCTTTTAGGAACGTGCAGGCTTGGGTGGGATATCCAGGTGTCTCCATCATTTGAATCAGGATACTCACTGTGAATCTTGAATAGACCCGAAATGAATCATTCTTTATGCTACAAGCATTGTTCTTTCCTTGGATAGGGATAGTGTGAGGATCATCACGTGTGTCGGCACAATAACAATCCATAATCAAATGTATTCAGAACCAGTCTTCAACAATATCTCGTCAACAATGTACTGTAAAATGATTGTTATGTGGTTTTGCTTTGTAAAGGATAAAGTCTTAAACAATTCTTAAAGGCAAGCCTCAAAAAAATAGACTCAATCCATAACTAATGTATGATTAAGATGTTCTGTTTCTGCCCAAACATAAAAGAGATAACCATCTTAAGATATAGATCTATCGTCAAGTGGCGAGCCCTTTTTATTACGGAAATACAGAAAATCTTATTCTGTCCACGTTAGTCCACTTGCCTGTTTTGCGATGAATATATGAATAAGGCGAGAACATATCTAATGTTTTGTATTATTTCAAGGAGCCACCATAGTAGTTTCGACATAAGTGGTTGGTTGTAAATAACTTTTTGACGCCAATGTGTTAATAATTTTTATAAATCCATAATTTATGTAAGGAATCGTCCCTACTGCAGACTGTTGTCTATGGCTTGACAAATGCGGTATTTCAGAATCCTATGATGTCACGCAATCTAACTGTCTGTAACCGTTAAATCCAACTAATAATCATCCGCATGAGTGTTCGAGCCAAGGAAGCCAAGGCAAGGTTCGATAAATGGTTGATAAAATAAGTCGCTCAATAAAGTTGAAAACCGATTGCGTTTTCTATAGCTTTGTTCGATCATATTGAATTGATATAGGTTGATTATAAATCGAACTGAAAGGGATTAAATAAAACTTTAATGTGCAAATTGAATTTGATAGTTTAACTAAAACACAACATTAATATATTAATTTGATATTTCAAATTATGACATTGAATTGGATTTCATCTGAAACAGACCTAAATAGAGTTGAATACCTAAATAGAGTTGAATCAAATAAAATAAAGACAATCATCGTTGATGAGCAATTAAATGAATTACCATATTTACGGGATGCAGCTGAAGGTATAGAATTTACCTTGTGTAATTCACTTTCAAATGCATTGAATGTTCTAGATAACCAGAATTTTGATATTGCCTTGTGTAATTTGAATGCGCCTCCAAAGTTATTAAAAGAATTTTTTCAAAAATATAGTGAAGTATTGCCAATAATAGCTTTTTCATCATCTGACGATCCGAGATTGGCATACGTTGCAGCAAACTTAAAAGCTAAAGATATTATATTCTCAAAGCAACTAAATTCTAAAGAAATTTCTCGTACATTGCAACGAATAAGGTTCGAGTGGGTTGAAGAACAGAAAGGGAGAATGATAGATCAATTTTTTCAGGAATCCGAGAATAGAGTTATCCTAAGAGAGTTGTTAATTTCTGATATGCCCATCAGTCAGAGGATCGTCTCTCATTGTATTAATGAAATAGAACTCAATGATTCAATAAAGAAAGCTTATGGCATAAAAACTAATGAAATCTTAGTTAAGAATCCTAATATTCTGGACACTATGGTTAAAATGAATGTAGTAATCAAGGAACACATGGGTCAGACCCTTGCATGTCTGAACTGCAATTCAGTGAATATTTATACTAACTATTACTGCAATAAGTGTAACAGTAGTAAATTTAAAAGAAAGGATCTATTTTTCCATATACAATGCAATCAAATAATCCCTGTAAAACAGTACAACCCCTCTGGTGAAATCCTTTGTCCTCAATGCGTAGTATATTTTGAAGACACCACTTCAAACTGTTACAATATTCTAGGATTTGAGTGTACATACTGTAGCAAAACTCTTGCGACTCCGTCTATTTCATATGGTTGCAATGATTGTAATTATGGGGAATTTAGTTTAAATTCAGCCAGATGGATTGATCTTTACAAATTTAGAATACGTGATGAGTATGTTAATAGAATTAAGGACAATTTCTTTCTATTGATACAACTAGAAGATTTCTTAAGTCAATCGGGGTATATTGTAAAATACCACGAGCGTTACATAAATAACGATAATACTTTTGGTCCGTTTGATCTGATCGCGCATTCACACATGGAGACACTTATATTCATTACTTTGAACAATGATCCTACGCGTGATATCGAGAAGATCCTTGAAATTGAGAAATTATCTACAATGTCAAGCAAAAAAGTCAAAACATTTGCAATATCTTTCGCCACTCCTATGAAATCAATACTAAATTTATTGAAGAAATTTAATATAGTTTCAGTAGTTGAAACTGGAAATAAAGATATTCATCGCGTCTTAATCAACTCCATAAACCCGAATATATTATGATATATTTTTTAGATAGACTTCTGAAATAGTAATTTTGAAGTCCACTTTTATAAGGTCAGCAAAGATCGAGAATGTTGTTAAACTTCAAAATAAATATTGTATTTGACAAAGTATTCAGTTCAGTTTATTCCTGTGTAACTTCGGAATTTAAATAATTAAGGATGATTAATTGTTATTTGCAGACAATGGGAAAAAGTCAAATATAGGGACTAACTTCATTTGGATTTTTCAAAATTATTCAAATGTAGATAAAGATATAGATCTATTACACAATTAACCTAACAGTTTTATGGGGCTTCTATAAGCGTCTTCCTTATGCTATCGTAAATTAGGTATCCAAGAAAGTCTTTTGCAATTCAAATCTTTTGAAAGTCTTCCTATCAACCACTAATGAAATTTATATCAAGCTGGAGAAATATGGGACATGAGCTAAGGCGGTTGTTTAATAGAAAATGCACAAAAAGAAGAATACGGTCTGTATATGCAGGTAGCAGTTCAAACTTAATGTTAAAAACAGATTTATCATGGTTTTGGTCTATTACTTACTTTACGGTACCCACACCCTTAGGGGATTTTTCTTTGAGCTCGATTAAAGTAACGGCTGCAATTATATTCAAAAGATTGAAGAGTACTCAAGATAGTGGTTATTACCCCCCACTCCCAATAGATATACCGCAAACGAACATACTGAAAACAGCATAGAAAGTTGAGATAGATTATTCTGGCTTCATTCCTTTTGCGGAATGGACTGAAATTCCTGGGCCTCAACCAAAAAACAGGATCAGAAGGCGGTAATGTTATCCAGGTAAAAAGAAGAAACATGCAGTCGAGAATCTGTACACTATAAAAGAACAATGTTATGATCTACAAGACTAACCATACACGAGTGGAAGAAAGCATCATTACGATCTACAAGAAAAATTATTCTGATACTCAAAAAGATGTAGAAAGATGGTTTAATCTTGGATTCTTAGAATTAGAAAAAGCCTTCTCTGAACAAAGAGCATCTTTGATAGGTAGAAAGGAGATTAAGTGAGAGCAGACCACACAACATGATTCCAACAGGGAATACTCCAAGAGAAGAATAAGAGTGGACCATATATTAGAATAAAAAAGGACTGGGTATTAACCGATGGTTGAGGAATAGAGTATGATAAGATATTAAACATAGTATCAGGACTAGTCAGTTAAAGTATAATGGATACAATTGAGTAGAAGTAGCAACAATTGTTAGAAGTTGTTAATCCGTTCTAACTATACAGGCGATTTGTTGACTATCAATTAGATTTCCATAGATCGCTTTCAATGGTTTATAATGACCGAGTAAACCAGAGAATTGTTATTTAGAAAAACATAGTCGAATGTGATAAATTATGCTTTACCATTCGCCATATAGAATAAATTCCTATTAACGCATTTCTGTTTTCTATCGAACATCATGTGATTGCAATTAAGTTATTCAGGGCTAAGTAAAAAATTATCCCTTATAGTAGGCTCTTACATGCGGTCTGTATAGATAGTACATGATGATTCCGTTGGTGATGATCCAATAATATGAGTTGCAAGCCCGGAAGCAAGAGATGATGTAAGTAATCCTATACTGGCGGTAGAAATAATCTGAGTCCTATTCCAATAATTATGACTATTATTGTAACTGTCCATGCCCATCCCTTGCCTTTCAGCAGTCCATATGAAACTATTAAGTATATTGTTCCAATTATTACCATGAAAATTCTAATATCATTGGTAATATGCTCAAAGCAGCAATCTCTGCTGTTTTGGTTGAACTCCGTTTAGAAGAAACTCTGGATAAGATGCCTGCAAAAAGCTATAAAGCCTAGTCCGCAACTAAAAGCGTAATACCTCGGATGATGGTTAGTATGGCTATAATCGTAACGCCAATTGGTCTTTATGTATTTGAATTCAAATTGGTATCAAAAAATTTATTGATACTTCAATATCAACAATGAGTTTCATATACATTTAGAGAATTAAAAAAACTTAATATTGGATTTTATATTTCTCCAAATTACGAAAAAAACAATTTATGGGAAATGCCCAAACTGTAGAACAAAAGGTCAACTAGATGTAGTTTCGAGTAGTCCTGGAAAGGAAAAATTCAAATGCAATTCTTGTTACTTCAAATTTGGAATTAATGATTTATAATTCGCCTTTTATTATTCTTTTCCATTTTGATAATTTCATTTAGAGAATAATTCCTGTTTGTAAATATCAGTATGGATAGTCTGATAGTTTCAAAGACAAAGACATTCAGGAATCCAAATTTTATTCATTCTCGTAATAACAAATTAATAATGAATTCTATCTTTGCTTAATTTTAGAAATTTGATGCCTTTGACCTTAACCTATTGTATTTAGAATTTAGAGAAAACAATTGCTATGATTTTCTCCAAACTTCAAAAAAAAATTAAATTTAGATTAGTAAAACTTAAAATCTAAATACTATAATAAAAAAATATGAGTGCTACCTTTCTGGTTTTTTATCGATTTAAGACTATGACTCCTGAAGAAGCAAAAAAAGCTAATGAACAATGGAGAGAGATGAAGCGGAGTTTACCTCAAGGAATTGAATTAATGGGCGAATATAGTCATGCATGGGGTACGGAATATAATGGATTTTTACTCTTTGAATCAGAAAGCAGTGACGGCTTTATGGACTGGTGGTCCAGTTTTAAGGATAGTATTAGGTGGTATGTAGATCATACACATACTATAACTGCACGGAGAAAATAAATTATTTTGTCTAAAGGACAACAGTTTTATTTAATAAATAAGGTGAATATCATATGAAGCATAACGCCTTTGTTTTGATCAATTGTACCCTTGGATCCGAGGCAAAGGTAACAGAGCAAATTAAAGATCTCGAATATGTGGATAAAACTTACCGTGTCTATGGTGTTTACGATATTATAGTTAAAGTTAATGCCAATGACAAGGAGGATTTACAAAGAAAAGTCCTCCTGATAAGACGGCTTGATGATATCCAGTCTACTTTGACCTTACTCGAAATCAATAGCTTGCATTAGATGAACTCGACTTAAACATGCTTCTTTTAATTTGTTTCCACAAATAAGACTAATAAATGCAATTTTTTAGAAAATAATCTTTAGTTGTACACTAAGAAATTCAAAAATCAACTAAAATCTTTTTTCCATGATTCAATTTGATGGATTATTGTTCTTTTCTCCGGTTTTTGTACAAAGATAAAAGGTTTGGCCACGATTAAATTCGGAAGATTCCTGATATTGATATACTTATTACAAGGTTGATGATGTTATAGAAGGATCTTGCTAAGAATGCCCCAATTATCTACTTTGATAGGGTCAGTAATTTTAATTCCTCATCTAAAATGATATTGGCCGGTATTCTTGCTTCTTCATTCTAAATATCATCTAATTGGTCATTAAATGCCGATCAAATTTGTATTCATTTGAGGCATAGTTTGTACGGGACTATTTTGTCATTGACTCTATTTTTTCATAGGAGTGTTGGGTTACCATGTTTTGGCTCTTGAGAAAATCCA
>WHSX01000017.1:15158-21941 GCA_009379865.1 Candidatus Nitrosocosmicus sp. | reverse complement strand
TCAGAGAGGTAGAGAACAGCATCCGTGGGGACACGATTCAAGGTTGAATAGAATCTATAAACACTATAGAAATAGAATTGAGATAATCTGAAAACATATAGAACATAAATTTAAAGTGTTATGTTATTGATCAAAGGAATTTATTGTCTCAGGTATTCTTTAAGAGTATACTAAGGGCTATCATATTATCTGAGATAGATGAACTAACAGGTAGCATTTAACGACTGGTACGCTATTGAATTATATTATCCTATACTTCCTTTATGAATTCAAAGTAAGTTAAAAGATCGGGAAGTCACCAAAGTGATTCAGGCTCAGTCAAATATATTAACAGATTTAGAATTATTCGCAGAATGAATTTATCAATTTTTGAATGGTATATTGAGTGTCTTCTATTCCTTATTTTTTTCTACTAAATTTCCTATCCACTCCATAATTATGACATTAAGAAATCCAAGATTATTACGTAGTATTAGTAATGCTTTAATAATCTAAAACTATACGGGGATTATGGACAAAATAAACCCAAAAAAAAAAATTTTGGCTACAGGCATTATGGTTGTCGTTTTGACCCTATTTCTGACTAATACTTCAGCATTAAATGGAGTATTTGCAGCAGATAATAGCGGATACGGTTTTTTTGACTGCACTATTGAGAGTGGCACAAATAAAGAGACATGTTGTGATGGACCCGATGATAATATAAAATGCATAGAGTGTGATGTGGATTTTAATACAGGCCAGAAATCTAATTGTAAAGAAGTTCCTAATGAACGAGAAGGCAAAAATAGTCCCAATATAGGTTCACTAAATAATGACGATATGGTATTACAAAATGAACCTGCAAACCAACCTCAACCTCAATTGCAAGGTAAAGTTCCTTCATCTCTAGCCACATCCAAATAACCTTAATTTTTTATCAAGGTTATTATACATCAATTTAACTTCTCTAAATTATTTTCCTTCACTTTACAAACTTAATTTACTCAAAGAAGGAATATAAATACGAGTTTGCAAGATTAAGGGTTTCATGTATCGGTGATCATTATTATTGTGCTCATGATCAATGATTGTTCTTTATCCCATGTCAATATTTACAAATTGATAAATCTAAATAAGTATGGACGCGTGGGGATTAGTGCAGATATCGTTTCTTTAAATGGGATTATATGAGTATATAGAATGATGAAAAATATAAAGATTATTAAACAATGACATATCTTGAAAAGAGAATAATTTAAAGGATGCAGTCAACGCATTCAGAGCCGTTACTTTAAGTACAAGGGTTATGTTCTTTTTGGTACTAGGTGGCATATTCGGAATTATGTGGAATAAATTTAGACCACAGGAAATAACCAAAGCAACAACTGCTACCTAACTTGTTTTTTTACAATTTCATTTTATTCTGCTATCTCATCCATATGATCGGATGATAGTTGATCAGATTTTCAATTTTTCATAACACCGAATTAAGTCTAAAGTGAACAGATTCAAAAAGCAAATAAAAGAATAAAAATCTGAATAAGGAATTTCATGTATTAAATTGACTAGTACAGAGCATGAGTTGAGATTAAGACCTGGAACCATAAATGATGCGAGGGAGGTTGGAAAAATAATTTTTGATGCATTTTCAGGAATTGCAGATAAACATGGCTTTCCTCGCGAGTTCCCCACTGTTGATATCGGAATAAATGTAGCTTCTTCTTTTCTCTCCAACCCTGGATTCTATTCAGTAGTTGCCGAAGATACTGAGGGAGACGCTAACAAGGTCATAGGAAGCAACTTTTTAGATGAACGGTCAAATATGGTAGCAGGGGTTGGACCAATAACAATTGATCCAAAATTTCAGAATAAAGGAGCAGGTAGACAGTTAATGAGCAATGTAATGGAGAGAGCCAGAAGTAAAAACTATCCGGCAATACGTTTGCTCCAAGCCTCATATCATAACCGATCACTTGCGCTGTATACCAGCTTAGGGTTTGATGTTAGAGAGCCAATCTCAACCCTGCAGGGAAAACCAATTTCAGCAGTAATTCCTGGAAGATCTGTGCGGGTAGCAACTGAGTCGGATTTGGAATCATGTAACGCAATCTGCAGATCTATTCATGGCCATAATAGAAATGGTGAGATAAAAGACAGTATAAAGCAAGGAATAGCCAAAGTAGTTTTGCACGGGGAAAAAATTACAGGCTATACAAGTGGATTGACATATTTTAACCACTCTGTGGGTTTTGCTAATGATGACCTTAAGGCCCTTATTGTCTCAGAAACTGATTGTTATGGTGGACCCGGTATTCTTATTCCAACTCGAAATGCCGAGCTGTTCCGATGGTGTCTTGACAACGATCTAAAACTAGTCCATCAACTTGCCCTCATGACTATTGGGATGTATAACGAACCTGCTGGATACTACATGCCCTCTATTCTATACTGAAATCGTGAGAACATTGGCAGGTTTCATAACTTGTTCACAATGAGTCTTAAAATATTTTCTAAATCCATGTTATCCTTAAAAATTATGTCGTTTCTTTCCTTTTTCTAGAAAAGGTCTAACATTTTGTTGAAAAAATGCTATAGACAGTATTATTGTTGTATCGGATTAAATTCTAATTTCAAAAGATGTCCTTTACTAAATTCAAATTTGAAAAGATACTTCATCAGTTCCACAGCTATAGCTAGTTCGACCAACAATGAGGAACTCCAAAATATTTGATATTATTATCTATCTCTTCTGATTGTTTGTCTATATTCAAAAGGAAAAAGTGTATCTGTCCATGAGGAAATTTGTAATCGATTAACTCTCCCAAGACTTCTCTTCGTATATCAAGATAGTATCTGAATTTGTATACACTAATATCGCATTCATTGAATTCAGGTTGAAACCCAATATGAAAAATATCTTGAGTTTGTATTATGTCTAATAAAATACTTGTCAGTGTAGGAAGTATAGGAATATTCCTAATCGAGTCATTCTCTGTTATATTATTATCTATCTTCTTCTTAATATCACTATACGACGTCAATAGAATTCACCACTGTAAAAATTTGTATTTCTGAGACGAATTAGTCCATATCGCTCTAATTCTTCTTTATGCTTAGAACAAAGGTGTCCTATCATGTTAATATATATTAAATTAGATTGTTTATATTGTCTATTTAATATTTCTGGATTTATTACAATTTTGGCAAAGATTTGTAATTACACTGCTATGTTATTAACTTCGAATATTCACTGGCGTCCGTTTCCTATGATACAAAATTTGATGCAATATGGATTAAATCGAGGATAACGACAGATGATTAATCTAGTATTATCTTCTCTTTAGGAAGCACAATATCTTGTCTTATGATGGATACCTCCATGGGGACTAGTAACAAATTTGACTATAATTATGGATTGCATTGCTGAGGATACAACAACTAATAGACCTGATGATGGGACTCCTTGGGCATCCCTCATATTTCCCTACTGATAAGATACTCAAGCCATCGAATTATTTTCTTTAGAGAGCTAGCTACTTAATATGAGCATCATCATGAGCAATACAATTCCTTAACCTGTCCAAACCTATGCATCCAATCTGGTAGTTCTTTATTATCTAAAGCCGCTTCAAGACGATCCAAGTAAGCATGCCAACCAGGGGCAAAACGTAAAGAGAGTGATTTACTAAGGTAACTGTGAGTAAGAGTCAAAAGTGTATCTGATTCACCATCTTGCTCCAGTTCCCATCGGATAATAGAATTGGGTTCTCCTAGAGGAAGACTGGGATTAGATGCAATATGCCATTGATGTTCAAAAACCTTGTTAAGTTCCCACTTCATTATATCACCCAAAGTATGGAACCCAGAAATAGTATTGACAAAATCAATTGTACCACCATTCTTCCCATTGATGATTGCTTTAGTATTCATCCATTCGGACAACCGCTTTGGATCTGTAATTTCTTTCCAAATTGTTTCAGTAGGATGGGGCAGTCTACGTTGAAACCTAAGAAAGGAATATTCACCTTCATGTGTGATACTGCCACTTGCATTTATCTTCATTGTAGTATCGTTTACTTTATCTTTTTTGGATAATTGATATATATTTTTTGCCTCATTTTCAATTTTTTTCATATCTGTAATAATATACTTACAGACACTTATCCTTAGGTGAAGCAAAACTCCAAATATCGGACAACTTTATTACTTATTCGTGCAATAAGTAACTATGGTGGAGAATGAAGAGATAATAGTACTTGATAAATCTGATCTTACTATTCTTTCTATGTTAGCCAAGAACTGCAGAACTTCTTATAGCAGCATAGGTTCAGAGGTTGGATTAACATCAAAGAGTGTAAAGGCACGGGTCAAGAAGATGTTACGCTATGGAGTCATCGAAAAATTCGTCGTTAGAGTCAATCCTGCAGCTTTTGGATTCATGATAGTTATTGTAATTGTCAAAACTAGTAATGGTATGACTAAAGACGATGTCATGCAGCGAGTAAAACAGCTTGGTGATCTTGCCTACCATGTACATCATATGGGAAGAACATGTGTGGCGGCCCTAATCATCAAAAAACCATTAGATGATATAGCCATCCAATCCTTGAACCATCTCTTATTACCTGCTAGTGTTGTAAGTGTCACCATTTTAGAAGTTCATTCTGTATCAATTAATCTAAGTGAAACAGATTTAAGAATAATAAAATGTTTGGTGTTATCAGGTGCGAGGACAGAAATATCAGATATTGCAAGGGAAGTTGGTATTTCTGAAAAGACCACAACAAGACGCCTTACTAAAATGAAGGAGACAAAAATACTAGATTTCTCAATCCAATGCAGCCCATCTGTTATGATAGGATATATACAATTTGCTATTCCTATTATCACCACAAAATTTCATCGTCGAAGTGTGCTTGAACGCATGTACTTGGAATTTCAGGCAAATATATTGTACAGTCCTAGTGTAATTGATTCAGAAGATAGATTGACTTTTGTACTCTTTGCAGAAAACGTATTCACAGTTGATTCTATTTTGGCTAAGGTGACCTCCTTTGAAGGAGTCAAAAGTGCAGATGCATACATTCTTACAAAATGGCAATATTACGATGACTGGATAGTTAAAGAAATTGATAAGAGGCTACAACAACGACCATCGCTTATGTATGGATCTATAGGGATAAATAATACTAAGTATCAATAACAATCCTCATCCGTAGGGATTAAGTTGCCTGTGGTAATGGGACTCTAATACTACGATAGTTTTCTTATATGTCAAAATTAGCAGAGTATTTGACGATACTTACAAGATATTAGTTCTTTCGTTCATTCAACTTTTTATTTAATGGTTAGGTATACGTATAAAACAGATTTTGAAGGTATTCATTCTTCATACATCAAAAACAACGTGTAGTAGCCTGGAGTAACAATCAATAAGTAAATTATCTCCGATCCTGTTTTACTAAAACTTTCCAAATTTATTCTTTAATTCAATTATGTATTCATCAATGGCAAATTCTTTGAATTTGTCAGATTCTAAATCAGATAAACTATTCTCTATCTGTCTACCCACGACATTATGTCTGACATTATTTTTCATACCTAATACCTCTACTCCTACTGGCTTGTCGTTTTTATCTAAATCAACATAGATATTTTTGCTTATAGGCTCTGTTTTTACTATTTTATTATCTGTGAATTTGACATATCCAGCATCCACATCATCATTATAATAAGAACTCATACTATCTCACACTAAGCTATACTAGATCGAATCCGACCAATAAAAATATGTCGGATCATTTCCCACTTGATATATATGAGATTTTGTGGGACTCCGCCGCAAAATCTAATCGATACTTAACCATAAATAATACAGATCCAAATCTTAGTGATGTAGAAGTAATCGTTTTAATAGAAATAATTAATCTTACTTAGATCAATCTTAAATTAAACTGATTCTGTAAATTCAAAAAAAGATAATGGGTTTTGGACTTAGCTCTGTGCTGCTGCGTTGCTGCCAGAATTCTCTTGATTCTGAACGTTGATGTTGTTACCAGAACCTATTGTGTCTTCACCAGATACTACTTGGCTGTTTTGGCTAGAGGATTGAGATTGACTGATGCTTTGGTCTGCAGAGTTTCCACCGTTGTCGTCGTCATCGTCTTGTGCTAATGCATTGTTTCCACTGTTTTTTTGATTTTGGAAGCTGACATTATTACATGATAGAAATGTAGTTCCACCAGAAGCACACAAAGCATTTTGAACTGAGGCTTGTGACTGAGATATAGACTGTGAGGCCTTATTTCCTTTCTTTTTAGTTGCAAAAGCATCATCCATAGCCACGATGGGACTTGCGAAAAGAGCTAATGCGACCACTATTGCAATTGATGCGACAATGAGTTTGTTTTTGTTGTGAATATTTGTTTTATTCATACCTTTGATACTAAAGAAAAAATATATTGGGATTGCTAACTAGGTGTAATACTCTAATATTCTAGCAGTTTTAGAATTAGTTTGTAAAAACTGAAGCTTATGAGGCGATGTGGAATTAGGAATCCTATTACTCAGCGGGCCCGTGGGGATACGATTCAAGATTGAATACAATCACTAGACAGTTATACAAAACTAGACAAAATAATTAATTGATATGTGTTGGTAAACATCAAGTTAAAAAAGGTGAAGCTCTTAGATGGTGGCTCAATCATCTATAGATATCTTATGCCAGTTATTTATGATAAATTGTTCTCAGTTGTCGCTATCTGATTCCTCATTGTTTTCCTCGTTGTTGTTATCTTCATT
>WHSX01000017.1:0-15058 GCA_009379865.1 Candidatus Nitrosocosmicus sp. | reverse complement strand
GTCGCTGTTATCTTCATTGTCGCTGTTATCTTCATTGTCGCTGTTATCTTCATTGTCGCTGTTATCTTCATTGGGAGAACTTCCTTCTTCGTCACTTCCATTTCTGGTCGTATCCTGTTCTGATTGTTCACCTTCTCCTGACTGTTGCTGTTCTTCATTTTGTTGCTCTTCTAGGATCTCATCCATTTCTTCAATTGTCAAATTTTCTTCTGGATCATCTGCTTGCCAATCGATGGAATCATACTTAGGATCATTTCGCGGATCTGTCGTTTGTTCTGCTCGTTGACTACCATCATCATTTGTTTGACCATCATTTCCTCCAGCCGTTTCACAACCTATGCCATCGCCATCTGCATCGAAGTTATTCGGGTCATTGCTTCCAACTGTAATATTTGTTCCCCCGATATCACTGCAGTTTAGATCGTCGCTGCTATTACTATCTTGACTTTCACAACCTATGCCATCGCCATCTGCATCGAAGTTATTCGGGTCATTGCTTCCAACTGTAATATTGGTTTCCGCAATATCTCCACAGTCTAAGTCACCACCGTTGCTACCGCCATTATTGTTAAGATCCTCAGCTTCACAACCTATGCCATCATTGTCACCATCAAAGTCATTTGGATCATTGTTTCCGACAAGGAAGTTTCTTTCATCAATGTCTTCGCAGTCTAAGTCACCACCGTTATCACTATCGCCTGACCCAGAGTCGCTGTCATTGTTGTCATTATCATTGTCATTAGATCCTTGATTATTATTTATCAAAGGAAGTGGAGGAGGAAGCGGAGCAAATAATCCACCAGTAATAAATTGTTCAGTTGTAGTTCCACCACCATTGTCAAATGTAAACTTTGGATTAAATGGAGGACTCATAGAACTCTGTGTTGAATCAAAGTTAAGTGAATAGAAAGCAGCTTGAGATTTTGTTTTATTGTCGGTTATAGTAATATCAAATGGCGTCATTTGGTTGTTAGCAAGATTAGCTACATTGAGTCCAAAGCTTTGAGTTCCAACTATCCCCAGACTTGAATTATCATAATATGTTGCAGCAAGATTCAAGAGCTGTTCTGGTGATTGTCCTTGGTTAATTATGTTACCTGTGATATGGAGATTTCCAACATTGTCTACAAATGAGCTGCTACCATTTAAAACTAAAGTAGAGGGTTTTTCAGCGGTAACAGGTTGGGAAGTAGTTGAGAACTCTATAAAGTTAAACTTTCCCAAGATTTGTTGAGGATTTTGTATTACTATGTCAAAAGGAGATAATTCGCCTGATCTTAAAGTTCCAATCGAGGAGAATGCAGAGTGATTGCCAACAATAGCATTGTTTGTTGTGTCAGACAAAATAGCTGTAATCACGATATCGGTTTGAGGTTGGGTTGATGTATTGTTTATCTCACCTATAATATGAAAATTGCCAAAGTCATCTGTATAGGATGATGTGCTTGTAAGCTGGATTATGTTATTATTATCATCAGAGAGTTGAGCAAATGCAGAGTCCATATTCAATAAATCAACTCCTGGATAAGTGATCGTTGATGAAAACACGGCAGGTAGATACATCGTCAAAATTACAATGATTGAAAATAATTGTAATATTTTAGAAACTATATGCAATAGTCTGATATCTTCTTTTTGAAATTATAAATCTTTTCATAACAATTACAATAATGATGCAAGAAACCCTATGAAACTAATTAATGTAAAATAAATTGTTACGTTACCATCATAATTGTTCTTAGTTGTATCATTTACTATTTTATTTTCATGTAGATGGATTTTTGACACCCCTCAACTAGCTTATTATAAATCAAAATTTTCTCCTTTTAACCAATTTTAATCGAGCAAACCAAAACATATTTGTCCTTACTAAACTATTGATGTAATTTTTTAAATTCTTATATATTCTATTCTTAATCTATTTGATAATTGAGTTTTGCACATTCCACAAATGGACTTGCTATATTTCTTTCATCATGTTTTCTACTGCTACTATATCTTAACACAACAATGACACCAATAAGTACGGTAGTGGCTACTACTTCCTCTTCCAGTAATACAGGTGACAATAACCTCAAGATCAATAGTTCACTGTTGCCTTTAAGCAACAATCCCAATCCAAGTACAGAAAGTGCTGCTAACGAAAATGTGCAATCTGGTTTTGATGTCCAACAAGGGTTGCCTCTTTCTAAGACAATCGGAATATATGACCTACCCAAAAATATTATATTAATAGATGATTTTGGCAAAAATAATAAAATTCCAATAAGAGCATTTTTTTCTGAAGGTTTAATTACTCAGTTAGAAAAGCCAAGCATAAACAAGCAGGTAAAATTTAAGTTTGATGATTGGAATCAAAACCTGATTTTTAGTTTACAAGATTCTGGCAATATGAATTTGGTAAATATAAAAAATATTCTGGTAGGACAAATCAAATCTTATGATTCTGTTGAAGATGCTTTGGAGGACGCCACATATTGGCAAAACGTGCCTCTCAATGAAGAGATAATGCTGCGATTTGAGAACAAAGGTCTAAACTTTATCGTAATAGAAGTGGCTTTTCAAAACGGAGTTTCTGGAGTTTACCATGCAATTTTTAACTTAGACGCCTTTGGAACAGAATCCGACGCTTCAGATCTTCTCGAATACAGAATGGACAAAGACGATACTAACTACAATATTATGGATGATTCAAGACCTGAAGTTGAAGTTAACAGCCCATTCTGGCAAATTAGTCAAATAATTGTTTGTGAAGACTTGAATTATAATGGATTTAGAGTATGTGGTTGATAGTACCACATATTGTCGTATTCTTTTGTATTGGTAAATAGATAGCCTTTATCTAATTATCATCGTTGTTATTATCATCATCATCATCATCGTCGTCGTCATTGTTATCTTCATTTTCATCATTGTTATTATCATTGTCATTTTCTTCATTATTACTATCACCTAGCAAAATGCTATCCAGGTTTTCGTTGCCTAATTCATTTTGAACTCCTTCCTCACAAATTTTGAATCCATACAAAGACAAATGAGAGCATATTAAAGCAGAGGATTTCTGATAAAACACAGGAGTGTTTAGGATATCTTCTACGCTCAAAGAATCAATGATATTGTAGTTTGCTCCATTATCTTGTTCCCGTTCAAATTGAGAATCAGAATTCGATTTAGAATTCTGATCGGATTCAACATTTATTACAGAAGAATAAATCCCGCTAGTGTCATTTGAAAATTGAACTGATGTGACCAAGTAATGCAACCCTGCATTATCAAGCCGTAGTACCACTTCATCGTTAAGAGGTATATCTTTCCAGTACTGAGAACTCTCCAATATATTCGACAAAGAATCATAGGTCTTTATTTGACCCATAATCATGTCGTTTATTTTCACAATTCCAATATTTGGTCTTTCAACAAAGTGAAAGGTTAACAATGGATTGTAACCAAAAAAACTTCCTTCTGGAACACCTGATGTATTTGTTTCAGTTATAGTTCCACTATTATCAGTAACAAATCTTAGCGGAAGACGTGCGTTATTGTCGGTATTATCAGTTACAACCAAGTTCTCAGGAAGCAAATTTCCTATCGTAGTGGTGGTAGTGGTAGTGGAAGTTGTTAAGGGGTTAGTAAAGTTCGAACTACCCCCAGGATTTAATGTTTGAGATTGATTATTGGTTAGTACAGAAGAAACTGGATTCAAGTTATTTTTAGGCTGACTGACTATTTGATAAGAATCGATCATTCTCTGAGCAACAGGCATGTATTCCGAAAACCATTGAGGATCTGCAGCATAGTTAATACGATAAACAACTCCATCGCTGATGGTAAAAATTCTCATTACATCTGAAATGCGATTTAAAATATCCATTTCTTTAGAAAATATTATCTTTGCCGGTTTTCCAGCCAAAGTTCCATCAGTAATATTGTTTATCTGAAATTCTGTATTTATAGTAGAAAGTCTGTTCAAATATTTATTTGTAAAATCATTTAGATTGAGATTTGAGGATGAAATATTCTCTACTACTAAGATAACGTGAGCTGGATTATAGATATTTATCAATGTAGACGATTTCTTTTCTCTTATCTCTGGCGCTGAGAATGTAACTATTGAGTTTTGGTCAAGGCTTTCTATATTCTTCCAATTGTAGGGATACTGTATTTTAATGCCATAATCAGTATTTTCATAAGGAATGAAATTTTCGTTTAAGATTCTCTGTCGGTTGAGCTGATCCCACACCTACGCCTACACCACCACAACAATTGAGAAGTAAAATAATAGAAAGAGGAACAGAGAAAATGATTGACAATGCTTTTGAGCTGCAAAGTTTTAAAATAAACAACAGATGGTATAGTAATCATTTATTTTTAAACCTTTTTGTATTTGTTAAAATTCTCCAAAAGATAGTCAATATTGGTCAAAATCTATTCAAGATTAAATACAATCTAACATGCAGGGGCTTAGAACCGAACAGAACTATGTATGGTTACAATAATGTCAAAAGATGAGTTCAACCAAAAGAAACAGAATTTTTTCCATAGTATCTCCGGGGCTAATTTACAGCTATAAATCAAATCAATTATAGTTTCCATATCTTGTTGGATTCCTATAGATGACAATAATTGTGAATTAATTCCAATAAGAGAAAATATTATATACCTGTAACATATTACTTTGCTGTTGAATTTTTACAGAGAAAAATGTCTGAGTAACTATCACTTTGTAATAGTAGTCTTTACAATTCTTCTCATATCCGTTCCTGGATCTGCATTAGCATCTAGCAATAGCCCATATGATTCTGGATATGATCATGGATGTGACGATGCCCGAATATCTGATTCCTCAGATAGGTATATCAATCAACCCGAAAAAGGGCCTTCCTACCATACTTCTGAATTTATGAATGGATATGATTCCGGGTTCAATTCATGTTCATCATATAGTAATGATAATAATCAAGAATATTCACCACAACGATCTACCTCTTCTAATTCGCAGCGTGATTGCACTTTGGAAAAAATTATTGTCGGGGGAATAGGAGCGTTAGCGGGCAACGCTTTTGCTCCAGGCGTTGGTGGACTGGTTACCGGACCAGCTGGATCTCATATCGGTGAAAAGATTTGTGAGAATCAATAATCCGGTATTATGTTTACTACATCCATTGAATCATAATCTAGTCCCACAATCTTTACAAAATAATGAAGTAGATGAATTACTGGAGTTACAGTCAGAATTGGGGCACGTTCTAGAGTCACTATTACGTTTAGAACTTTGATTAATCTCATATATGGGATAAGAAGAATCAACAACGCCTCCATCTGTGTTGGAAATCTTCTTTAGGATATTATTCATAAGTAATTGAAATTCCTCTTCACTTAGTGCTCCTTTTTGTTTTAAGTCGGCCAGTTTCTCAAGTTTAGCGTAGTGATCTTCGTTAGTTTCGATTGCGTGGGTCTCAGCACTTGGTAACACATGCCTTTGTCGAATTCTTTCATTCCTATTTTGATTTGGTAGTTCACCATGAATACCTTTCTGGACCAGGTTAATGACATCTTGCGCAATTTGCTTATCAACTGCAGGAAGACTAATTTCTTCTGCTCTATTTCGAGTATTTAAATATATTTCCGTCGAGAACATTCCTCGCTTTAGGCGAACATTTGAAATGTCTCTACAGTTTACATCAATTATATCTGCTTTTAATCCAAACAGTTTTGGATTCTTAAAGATGACCCGAGTATTGGTTACATAGATAGAGTTGGGAGTACTAAGAGATCCACCAGGTACACCCTTTGCTTGTTTGGCGGTCAAAAGAATATCTTCATCAATCATCAATAATTTCCTGATTTCTGGATCGACATCATGAAATGACACTAATATAGAGATATATTGACATTAATTTGAAATTTTCTCAATTATAAGGCAAAGTAGACTATGAAGATTAGAGAGTTCGTGGGGATACGATTCAAGGTTGAATATAATCTCAGTAAGGTGATGACTTCTCGGGTTCAAGAAAACCTTAAAGACAAAGATAGTTATGCCTTTCTGGTATAAAAGTCCCTGATATGTCTTCGATTAATGACAGCGGAGAAAATGAATTTGTATATGAGGAATCAAATATGGTAGGAATATCCGAAAATACTCCAGAAGAAAAGGATAAAAAAATATTAAAATCAATCAACAAGGAAATCTTAGAAAAGGAAGAGGATAAGAAAGAATAACTCTGTATTAAGTTATAATCAATCATTGATCTCAAGACTCATTTCATTACAGCATTTCTTAAACAGCACTAGTGGATATGATTGTATGTCATCGAAATTAGAAATTTAAAACTATTATGGTGCTAATTTAACTACCTCTAATCATTGAATCATGAAGGTAATCTTCCTGAAGAAAAAACAGAAGTTATCTATGGCACCGAGAATATCATAAAAATAAATAATGAATTATGGTCTGAACTTAGAGAATATGCAGATATATGTGCTGACAAAAATGTTCCATACTCGTATACCGCTATTCCTCCAGTTGCTATTGCATTTGGACAACTTCAAGCCAGAGGTATCAGGGTAAGGATAATTACGGAGATTACTACAGATAATATCAGTAATTGTAAAGAATTACTCAAATTATGTGAACTACGTCATCTTGATGAAATTAAGGGAAACTTTGGGATAGGCGATGGAATTTACTATAGAGCAAGCGCAAAATCTACTGAAACCGCTCCTCCTCCACTACTTATATGTAGTACTTTAAAAGCATTGGCAGAACAACAACAATATTTCTTTGATATGCTTTGGAGAAAAGCAATTCCGGCTAAGAAAAGAATCAATGAAATAGAAGATGGACTGAAACGAGAATTCATAGAAACGATTCAAGATCCTAGAGAAACTCTTGATTTAATCCCTAAACTACTTTCTTCATCCACTGAAGAAATCCAATTGATAATCTCAAATAAAGAAACATATCAACTGTTTGAAAATGAAATTAGATTAACAGGTTTATTAAAAGAACAACTACGAGAAGGTAATCATATACAGGTAATAATTCATAGCGAGAAAAATACAAAGGCACATGATCCTGCAGATCAGTTTGACAATCTTTACAATTTGCAAAGAGATTATCCTAGCCAATTAGAGATACAACATATTACCAGTGCTGTTTACGATAGACTAAATGTTTTCATATCAGATAGGGAAACAATAGCGATCATAGAATCAAACAAAACCGTTAAGGAAAACATTGAATCTGCTGGTGACCTTGTTGACCTGCTAGGATTAGCCACATATTCGAACAGCGAATCAACTGTTTCTTCATATGCAACAATATTTGATACACTCTGGATCAGATCAGGTATATCAATAGATGATTAGGTCTAAATCCTTATCTATAGTTGCATACATCCGCGGGATTAAGTTCCTTGCGGTAGTAGGGTTCTATAGTAATTTGAGGATATCACAGTTTTAAACGACAACCTGGACTTAAACCTGATTTGTATCCTTAATGTGCTTTCTAATCCTTGACCATGCTTGTTTAGTTTTATAATCCATAGGTCGAATATCTGATTCTTTAAGTTTCCCATAATGCTCAAATTCTCGAACAAATGCTGATTGTATTCTATTTAGAACCTCTAGTCTATCAGTCCCTACAATCACAGATTCAGTAGTATTTATCCCAAAATCATCAAGAATCTCTTCAGTAGGGATTTTGAGTATTCCTAAATGTATGTCTATAGGAATGGGATTAAATTCATAACCATCTATTGAGTCTGGTTGAAATAAGAATCGCGGCATAGAAAAAGGTATTAACCATACTAGAATTTAATAATTGCAACATACTAAAGATGAGCCAAAATAATATGTATCAGAGAGGTAGAGAACAGCATCCGTGGGGACACGATTCAAGGTTGAATAGAATCTATAAACACTATAGAAATAGAATTGAGATAATCTGAAAACATATAGAACATAAATTTAAAGTGTTATGTTATTGATCAAAGGAATTTATTGTCTCAGGTATTCTTTAAGAGTATACTAAGGGCTATCATATTATCTGAGATAGATGAACTAACAGGTAGCATTTAACGACTGGTACGCTATTGAATTATATTATCCTATACTTCCTTTATGAATTCAAAGTAAGTTAAAAGATCGGGAAGTCACCAAAGTGATTCAGGCTCAGTCAAATATATTAACAGATTTAGAATTATTCGCAGAATGAATTTATCAATTTTTGAATGGTATATTGAGTGTCTTCTATTCCTTATTTTTTTCTACTAAATTTCCTATCCACTCCATAATTATGACATTAAGAAATCCAAGATTATTACGTAGTATTAGTAATGCTTTAATAATCTAAAACTATACGGGGATTATGGACAAAATAAACCCAAAAAAAAAAATTTTGGCTACAGGCATTATGGTTGTCGTTTTGACCCTATTTCTGACTAATACTTCAGCATTAAATGGAGTATTTGCAGCAGATAATAGCGGATACGGTTTTTTTGACTGCACTATTGAGAGTGGCACAAATAAAGAGACATGTTGTGATGGACCCGATGATAATATAAAATGCATAGAGTGTGATGTGGATTTTAATACAGGCCAGAAATCTAATTGTAAAGAAGTTCCTAATGAACGAGAAGGCAAAAATAGTCCCAATATAGGTTCACTAAATAATGACGATATGGTATTACAAAATGAACCTGCAAACCAACCTCAACCTCAATTGCAAGGTAAAGTTCCTTCATCTCTAGCCACATCCAAATAACCTTAATTTTTTATCAAGGTTATTATACATCAATTTAACTTCTCTAAATTATTTTCCTTCACTTTACAAACTTAATTTACTCAAAGAAGGAATATAAATACGAGTTTGCAAGATTAAGGGTTTCATGTATCGGTGATCATTATTATTGTGCTCATGATCAATGATTGTTCTTTATCCCATGTCAATATTTACAAATTGATAAATCTAAATAAGTATGGACGCGTGGGGATTAGTGCAGATATCGTTTCTTTAAATGGGATTATATGAGTATATAGAATGATGAAAAATATAAAGATTATTAAACAATGACATATCTTGAAAAGAGAATAATTTAAAGGATGCAGTCAACGCATTCAGAGCCGTTACTTTAAGTACAAGGGTTATGTTCTTTTTGGTACTAGGTGGCATATTCGGAATTATGTGGAATAAATTTAGACCACAGGAAATAACCAAAGCAACAACTGCTACCTAACTTGTTTTTTTACAATTTCATTTTATTCTGCTATCTCATCCATATGATCGGATGATAGTTGATCAGATTTTCAATTTTTCATAACACCGAATTAAGTCTAAAGTGAACAGATTCAAAAAGCAAATAAAAGAATAAAAATCTGAATAAGGAATTTCATGTATTAAATTGACTAGTACAGAGCATGAGTTGAGATTAAGACCTGGAACCATAAATGATGCGAGGGAGGTTGGAAAAATAATTTTTGATGCATTTTCAGGAATTGCAGATAAACATGGCTTTCCTCGCGAGTTCCCCACTGTTGATATCGGAATAAATGTAGCTTCTTCTTTTCTCTCCAACCCTGGATTCTATTCAGTAGTTGCCGAAGATACTGAGGGAGACGCTAACAAGGTCATAGGAAGCAACTTTTTAGATGAACGGTCAAATATGGTAGCAGGGGTTGGACCAATAACAATTGATCCAAAATTTCAGAATAAAGGAGCAGGTAGACAGTTAATGAGCAATGTAATGGAGAGAGCCAGAAGTAAAAACTATCCGGCAATACGTTTGCTCCAAGCCTCATATCATAACCGATCACTTGCGCTGTATACCAGCTTAGGGTTTGATGTTAGAGAGCCAATCTCAACCCTGCAGGGAAAACCAATTTCAGCAGTAATTCCTGGAAGATCTGTGCGGGTAGCAACTGAGTCGGATTTGGAATCATGTAACGCAATCTGCAGATCTATTCATGGCCATAATAGAAATGGTGAGATAAAAGACAGTATAAAGCAAGGAATAGCCAAAGTAGTTTTGCACGGGGAAAAAATTACAGGCTATACAAGTGGATTGACATATTTTAACCACTCTGTGGGTTTTGCTAATGATGACCTTAAGGCCCTTATTGTCTCAGAAACTGATTGTTATGGTGGACCCGGTATTCTTATTCCAACTCGAAATGCCGAGCTGTTCCGATGGTGTCTTGACAACGATCTAAAACTAGTCCATCAACTTGCCCTCATGACTATTGGGATGTATAACGAACCTGCTGGATACTACATGCCCTCTATTCTATACTGAAATCGTGAGAACATTGGCAGGTTTCATAACTTGTTCACAATGAGTCTTAAAATATTTTCTAAATCCATGTTATCCTTAAAAATTATGTCGTTTCTTTCCTTTTTCTAGAAAAGGTCTAACATTTTGTTGAAAAAATGCTATAGACAGTATTATTGTTGTATCGGATTAAATTCTAATTTCAAAAGATGTCCTTTACTAAATTCAAATTTGAAAAGATACTTCATCAGTTCCACAGCTATAGCTAGTTCGACCAACAATGAGGAACTCCAAAATATTTGATATTATTATCTATCTCTTCTGATTGTTTGTCTATATTCAAAAGGAAAAAGTGTATCTGTCCATGAGGAAATTTGTAATCGATTAACTCTCCCAAGACTTCTCTTCGTATATCAAGATAGTATCTGAATTTGTATACACTAATATCGCATTCATTGAATTCAGGTTGAAACCCAATATGAAAAATATCTTGAGTTTGTATTATGTCTAATAAAATACTTGTCAGTGTAGGAAGTATAGGAATATTCCTAATCGAGTCATTCTCTGTTATATTATTATCTATCTTCTTCTTAATATCACTATACGACGTCAATAGAATTCACCACTGTAAAAATTTGTATTTCTGAGACGAATTAGTCCATATCGCTCTAATTCTTCTTTATGCTTAGAACAAAGGTGTCCTATCATGTTAATATATATTAAATTAGATTGTTTATATTGTCTATTTAATATTTCTGGATTTATTACAATTTTGGCAAAGATTTGTAATTACACTGCTATGTTATTAACTTCGAATATTCACTGGCGTCCGTTTCCTATGATACAAAATTTGATGCAATATGGATTAAATCGAGGATAACGACAGATGATTAATCTAGTATTATCTTCTCTTTAGGAAGCACAATATCTTGTCTTATGATGGATACCTCCATGGGGACTAGTAACAAATTTGACTATAATTATGGATTGCATTGCTGAGGATACAACAACTAATAGACCTGATGATGGGACTCCTTGGGCATCCCTCATATTTCCCTACTGATAAGATACTCAAGCCATCGAATTATTTTCTTTAGAGAGCTAGCTACTTAATATGAGCATCATCATGAGCAATACAATTCCTTAACCTGTCCAAACCTATGCATCCAATCTGGTAGTTCTTTATTATCTAAAGCCGCTTCAAGACGATCCAAGTAAGCATGCCAACCAGGGGCAAAACGTAAAGAGAGTGATTTACTAAGGTAACTGTGAGTAAGAGTCAAAAGTGTATCTGATTCACCATCTTGCTCCAGTTCCCATCGGATAATAGAATTGGGTTCTCCTAGAGGAAGACTGGGATTAGATGCAATATGCCATTGATGTTCAAAAACCTTGTTAAGTTCCCACTTCATTATATCACCCAAAGTATGGAACCCAGAAATAGTATTGACAAAATCAATTGTACCACCATTCTTCCCATTGATGATTGCTTTAGTATTCATCCATTCGGACAACCGCTTTGGATCTGTAATTTCTTTCCAAATTGTTTCAGTAGGATGGGGCAGTCTACGTTGAAACCTAAGAAAGGAATATTCACCTTCATGTGTGATACTGCCACTTGCATTTATCTTCATTGTAGTATCGTTTACTTTATCTTTTTTGGATAATTGATATATATTTTTTGCCTCATTTTCAATTTTTTTCATATCTGTAATAATATACTTACAGACACTTATCCTTAGGTGAAGCAAAACTCCAAATATCGGACAACTTTATTACTTATTCGTGCAATAAGTAACTATGGTGGAGAATGAAGAGATAATAGTACTTGATAAATCTGATCTTACTATTCTTTCTATGTTAGCCAAGAACTGCAGAACTTCTTATAGCAGCATAGGTTCAGAGGTTGGATTAACATCAAAGAGTGTAAAGGCACGGGTCAAGAAGATGTTACGCTATGGAGTCATCGAAAAATTCGTCGTTAGAGTCAATCCTGCAGCTTTTGGATTCATGATAGTTATTGTAATTGTCAAAACTAGTAATGGTATGACTAAAGACGATGTCATGCAGCGAGTAAAACAGCTTGGTGATCTTGCCTACCATGTACATCATATGGGAAGAACATGTGTGGCGGCCCTAATCATCAAAAAACCATTAGATGATATAGCCATCCAATCCTTGAACCATCTCTTATTACCTGCTAGTGTTGTAAGTGTCACCATTTTAGAAGTTCATTCTGTATCAATTAATCTAAGTGAAACAGATTTAAGAATAATAAAATGTTTGGTGTTATCAGGTGCGAGGACAGAAATATCAGATATTGCAAGGGAAGTTGGTATTTCTGAAAAGACCACAACAAGACGCCTTACTAAAATGAAGGAGACAAAAATACTAGATTTCTCAATCCAATGCAGCCCATCTGTTATGATAGGATATATACAATTTGCTATTCCTATTATCACCACAAAATTTCATCGTCGAAGTGTGCTTGAACGCATGTACTTGGAATTTCAGGCAAATATATTGTACAGTCCTAGTGTAATTGATTCAGAAGATAGATTGACTTTTGTACTCTTTGCAGAAAACGTATTCACAGTTGATTCTATTTTGGCTAAGGTGACCTCCTTTGAAGGAGTCAAAAGTGCAGATGCATACATTCTTACAAAATGGCAATATTACGATGACTGGATAGTTAAAGAAATTGATAAGAGGCTACAACAACGACCATCGCTTATGTATGGATCTATAGGGATAAATAATACTAAGTATCAATAACAATCCTCATCCGTAGGGATTAAGTTGCCTGTGGTAATGGGACTCTAATACTACGATAGTTTTCTTATATGTCAAAATTAGCAGAGTATTTGACGATACTTACAAGATATTAGTTCTTTCGTTCATTCAACTTTTTATTTAATGGTTAGGTATACGTATAAAACAGATTTTGAAGGTATTCATTCTTCATACATCAAAAACAACGTGTAGTAGCCTGGAGTAACAATCAATAAGTAAATTATCTCCGATCCTGTTTTACTAAAACTTTCCAAATTTATTCTTTAATTCAATTATGTATTCATCAATGGCAAATTCTTTGAATTTGTCAGATTCTAAATCAGATAAACTATTCTCTATCTGTCTACCCACGACATTATGTCTGACATTATTTTTCATACCTAATACCTCTACTCCTACTGGCTTGTCGTTTTTATCTAAATCAACATAGATATTTTTGCTTATAGGCTCTGTTTTTACTATTTTATTATCTGTGAATTTGACATATCCAGCATCCACATCATCATTATAATAAGAACTCATACTATCTCACACTAAGCTATACTAGATCGAATCCGACCAATAAAAATATGTCGGATCATTTCCCACTTGATATATATGAGATTTTGTGGGACTCCGCCGCAAAATCTAATCGATACTTAACCATAAATAATACAGATCCAAATCTTAGTGATGTAGAAGTAATCGTTTTAATAGAAATAATTAATCTTACTTAGATCAATCTTAAATTAAACTGATTCTGTAAATTCAAAAAAAGATAATGGGTTTTGGACTTAGCTCTGTGCTGCTGCGTTGCTGCCAGAATTCTCTTGATTCTGAACGTTGATGTTGTTACCAGAACCTATTGTGTCTTCACCAGATACTACTTGGCTGTTTTGGCTAGAGGATTGAGATTGACTGATGCTTTGGTCTGCAGAGTTTCCACCGTTGTCGTCGTCATCGTCTTGTGCTAATGCATTGTTTCCACTGTTTTTTTGATTTTGGAAGCTGACATTATTACATGATAGAAATGTAGTTCCACCAGAAGCACACAAAGCATTTTGAACTGAGGCTTGTGACTGAGATATAGACTGTGAGGCCTTATTTCCTTTCTTTTTAGTTGCAAAAGCATCATCCATAGCCACGATGGGACTTGCGAAAAGAGCTAATGCGACCACTATTGCAATTGATGCGACAATGAGTTTGTTTTTGTTGTGAATATTTGTTTTATTCATACCTTTGATACTAAAGAAAAAATATATTGGGATTGCTAACTAGGTGTAATACTCTAATATTCTAGCAGTTTTAGAATTAGTTTGTAAAAACTGAAGCTTATGAGGCGATGTGGAATTAGGAATCCTATTACTCAGCGGGCCCGTGGGGATACGATTCAAGATTGAATACAATCACTAGACAGTTATACAAAACTAGACAAAATAATTAATTGATATGTGTTGGTAAACATCAAGTTAAAAAAGGTGAAGCTCTTAGATGGTGGCTCAATCATCTATAGATATCTTATGCCAGTTATTTATGATAAATTGTTCTCAGTTGTCGCTATCTGATTCCTCATTGTTTTCCTCGTTGTTGTTATCTTCATTGTCGCTGTTATCTTCATTGTCGCTGTTATCTTCATTGTCGCTGTTATCTTCATTGTCGCTGTTATCTTCATTGTCGCTGTTATCTTCATTGTCGCTGTTATCTTCATTGGGAGAACTTCCTTCTTCGTCACTTCCATTTCTGGTCGTATCCTGTTCTGATTGTTCACCTTCTCCTGACTGTTGCTGTTCTTCATTTTGTTGCTCTTCTAGGATCTCATCCATTTCTTCAATTGTCAAATTTTCTTCTGGATCATCTGCTTGCCAATCGATGGAATCATACTTAGGATCATTTCGCGGATCTGTCGTTTGTTCTGCTCGTTGACTACCATCATCATTTGTTTGACCATCATTTCCTCCAGCCGTTTCACAACCTATGCCATCGCCATCTGCATCGAAGTTATTCGGGTCATTGCTTCC
>WHSX01000179.1:3515-6365 GCA_009379865.1 Candidatus Nitrosocosmicus sp. | reverse complement strand
TTAGTCTATTTGAAAATGATTGCTAAAGCTAAAATGAATTATGACCCAGTCTCAGGTAACTAGAGTCCCAGCAGGATTGGAAGGACTCCTATTTATAATATGATCTTGACAACACGTAACGATAAGTGTCCCAGTCCTTTTACAATTTATTTGACCAGCAGCCTCGGCCCAAAAAGCATATGTGGTGTAGTAACTTACAAAAACTAAGAAACATAGCAAGAAGACAGAAGTATGCCTGATAGACTTTGTAAACAAGAAATTATCTAGTGATTGAATGCTATTGAGGATATTTATTATCATGATTACAATATAATAAGCATAGATTTCAATCTAATATTTTCATTTTATAAGGAAAATTTTTTAATATTTTGAAGCATTGGTTTTCAGAAATAAAATGATTAATTCAGTGACAAATTCAATTAGATACATCCGTGGGGAATAGTAACAAATTTGAATAAATATCTAGACTCAATTAAGACAAAAAAATGCTGTCTTTATATAGGTTTAAACTTAGGATCAGATCCCTTGATGGTTTAGAAATGAGAAGAAGACATAGAGAAGATAAGATTATGAGTTATTAATAACTATGGCTTATAGTTTATTTGACAAATATTTTTTGGCCTTTTCTAATACCTTTTTTTCATTTTCGGGTAAAGGTTTCTCACTTATCATTTCTTTAAATTGCAGGGCGTTTAATATGGCTTTACCTCCATAGTGATTATTAAAATACACAAAAATGGTGTCGGTCTTTTCCTTTATTTTCCTAATCTTTTCAACCCATGGATTTAGTTCCTTTTGAGAATAAAGATAGTTATACCAATAGTGGCCTTGAGTTGTATTTCTACCATGGAGTCGAACTACTACTCCGGTGGATTTGGAAGTTATGTTATTTTCGTCAGACAGAAACTCTAAATTTTCTTTCGAAGGAGAATCAGTTAAAACAGAGACTATATCATAATGGTGAAGTAATTCTAGTACACCTTCTGTATTCCATGATGTGTGTCTAAATTCAATTGCAAATTTGATATCACTTTGTGTATCTGAATCGTTCTTTAATACTTTAAGAAATTCTTCTAATTTTTTAGATTCTGTAATTGTAAAACTTGGTGGTAACTGGATAATTATTGCTCCTAGTTTATGGGAATTTTGTAGAGGCGATATTTTGTCAAGGAATATCTTTAAATCAGTCATTACATCTTTGTTTATATCTAATCTTTTTTCATGCGTAATTATTTCTGGAACTTTCACTGAGATCTTAAAATCAGCAGGTGTTGCCTTTGTTATTCCTATAAATAAGCCTTGAGTCATATGTTGATAGAATTTATTATAGAAGGTAGCATCCATTTCAACTGTGTTAAAGAATTGTGAATAGTAGTTGAGTTTTCGAGTTTTATTGTCAGGATAAAATACGTTTAGCCATCCTCCCTTTTCAGATGAATCACCATAATTCCAACCTGAACATCCTACGAATAATTGAGGACACATGTTCTAGATTTTGCGATTAATAGGATATGATGAAAAAATATTTACGAAGATAGATGGAATAACTGTGTCATAATTACTATGTTAGTTTTCACTTGCACCACTGTCATCACTGTTACTATCATTTTGTTCATTACTAACTTCATCATTATTGCCGTTATCTCTACTGCCATCTTCACCGGAATCACCTTCATTATTACTATTCTCATTTTGCTCCTCTTGTTCTTGTTGCTCTTGATCAATTAAGGGCTGTATTTCTGCATCTTCATTCTGATTAGTGTTTCCATTAGTTTCTTCTTCGCTATCATTAGTGCTAGTGCCATTATTGTTATCTGAATCGGTAGTATTGTTCTGACTACTTGTTTCATTAGTATCATCTGGTTCTTCAATTACCTCAAAAGTTGTTCGATCCGTTTCTGTGGGGTATCCCGCTGCATCGACTGTGGCTGTAACATCAAACTTACCAGCATTAGATCCCGGACCAATTTCAATCTCGAATGTTGCTACTCCATCATTATTTGTTTGACCACTTTCTACTTTATCAAAGTCAGTAGTGTAAAATACCCTAAGATCGGTATTGGCATTAGCAATTTTTTCTCGGGTATTTTCGTCACTAACCATCACATCAATTGTTTGAATATTTCCTCTCACTAGAGGATCTTTCTCAACATCTATTTCTATATCAAGTTCAGCACCTGTAGGAGAAGGACCAGAATTACCGTTACTAGACCCTGATGAGGACGATTGGCCAATGTTATCATCATTTACAAACCCCTGATTATCGCTTAAAGGTGGTGGAGTTGTAAACAGAGTTCCACCATTATCAATGAATCCTGTACCTACTCCACCACCAAAACCATCATTATTAAAAAGAAACTTTGTGTTGGTTGGAAAAGCCATTGAACTTTGAGTAGAATCCATATTTAGGGAATAGAACTTGCCTTGAGATTTTGTCTTGTTATCAAAGATAGTGATATCAAATGGTGTCATCTGATTTTGAGATAAGTTGCCAACATTTAGGCCAAAACTTTGAGTCCCTACAACTCCTAGAGTTGAATTATCATAGAATGTTGCAACTAGATTTAAGAATTGTTCAGGTGACTGTCCTTGGTTGATTATATTACCAGTGATGTGGGGATTTCCAATATTGTCTAAAAAGGCACTAGTTCCATTTAATACAAGGTTTGCTGGTTTCTCTATTGCAGGTTGAGAAGTAGTAGAAAATTCCATAAAGTTAAACTTGCCTAATATCTGAGGATCCGGTATTATTATATCAAATGGAGATAGTTCAGTTTGTCTAAGAGTTGATATTGATGAAAACGCAGAGTGATTTCCAACTAAAACGTTGTTGTTTGTATCAGATAAAAG
>WHSX01000179.1:0-3506 GCA_009379865.1 Candidatus Nitrosocosmicus sp. | reverse complement strand
GATGAAAACGCAGAGTGATTTCCAACTAAAACGTTGTTGTTTGTATCAGATAAAATTGTCGTAATTAGGATATTTGTTTGTGGATCAAATGAGGTGTTATTTACTTCACCTATAACGTGAAAGTTTCCAAAATCGTCTGTGTAGGTGGAGGTGCCGATAATCTGGATTAGATTGTCATTAGTGGGAAGTTGAGCAAAAGCATATTCTATATTTGATAATCCAATTCCTGGATAAGTAAAAGTCATTGATAAGACAGATGTTAAAGATATAGTCAAAATTACAATAATTGAAAATAATTGTTGTGTTTCAGAACGTAAATACAAGAGTGTAATATTGACTATTAGAAATAATAAATCTTTTCATTTTAGTTAAGATAAAAAGTAAAAGGCAATTTGGATGAATTATTGAATCAAATTAAAAATATGAGAATGCCGTTTCAAGATATTAATCCCTTCCAAAACGAAAGCCAGAAGCAGATTATCTATTGAAGATTAGTTAATTGGTGTAAATAATTCTATTGCGATAGAAAATGAATTCTAACCCTTTGAATTTTGCTTATGTTAAAATGAAATTTAAAGTATCGTTGTAACTATAAAACCAGATAATTAATCAATAAAAGATGGATTTATTTGGTCCGAACGATCCTTAACAATTTCTAAATTGTCTGGACTTACTTGGATTGATTCAATTTTATTCCATAAACTTTCAAATTCTCTAATAATTCGAGATTTGGTATTATTGCAATTTTTACATCTAAAGGAGACTGAAATATCAATACCTTCATTCGTATTAACAGTCTCAATATTTTCTGTGATGATATTTTTCGAAGCACATTTGGGGCATTCAGCCTGCTCCATTAGAACCAAAGGAATTATTTTCCATTCCGTCCACCAATCCGATGGGTTTTTAAGCGGACTGAATTTGTTGAATCTATTCTTCCCATTCATTGTTTTTTGACAATAGCGGCATGTTGCCCTGCCATACACGGTAAAAAGTCCAGTTCGATTATTCCAATTTACTTGCGATACTTCTATCTTCATGTCACTCTTAACCCACGACATACACCAAGGACATGGTTTCCCAAAATCTTTATGCAATATGTAAAAGAAGGTATGATGATTATTATTTTTTATTATTGTTATTATTATATAAATATCACAAATATTCAAAAACAAAGCATCTTAAATTTCATTGTAATATTAGAAAAATTATACGCAAAAAAGATAAAATATTGAATGTAATGAGTTTTAAGGACTAATTATTTACATAAAGTTCATAAGTATTTCCGGTAGAATTGTTTATATAATTCCATTCAACATTTCCAATATTCAGATTTTTAAATTTTCTTTTATTCTGAGTATCAAGATTTCTATAAACTTCTTCTCCTATAATTATTTGATTTGGTTTAGCAAAATTTGTCATTTTTGAAGCAATATTTATTGTATATCCTAAAATGTCCAAGTGTGGCTTTTTATGAACAGTAACGTCATTTTTTTTCTTGATCATACCTGAATTTGATCTATCATCGTTTGTCTCATTCCATTTCATTTTATCGGTATTAGAGCCAGTTTCAGTAGTAGTTATGATTTCGGGTCTTAAACCATATTGGACTATAGCATTTTCTCCTATATCAATGCCTATTCTTATACCCAACTCAGGATAACCATTTGCATCTAAGATTAAATTCATTCCGTGTTGAATAATGGTTATCATTGAATAGGCACATGTAACTGCATTAGCGCATGGAAGAATTAAATCATCTTTTTCTGTAAAAAAGAAACACAATATTGCATCTCCAACGTACTTAAATACATACCCGCCATACGCCTCGATTACAAGAGACATTTCTTGAGTAAACGCCTGTATTATTGGTACCAGTCGTTTAAGAGGTAAATTCATCGAAAGATCTGTAGAGCCTACGAGATCAACATGTAATATTACAAGTGTCACATTTGTACCAACAAAGCTCTCCAATAGTTCTTGAGTTTTTTCCTGAGACACTTTGAATTCTGATTTAACTTTTATGCTATACCATGTTCTTTTTTGAGCATCTAGGATTGCAGAGTTGATATCAAAAACGGTATCTACTAATAACATGCCTAATTTAGATACTTTTGAAGCTTGAAGAAAAGACTCTTCTTTAGCTTTGTTTGAATTGTGATACGCCTTCAAGGTTTCATCAACATCTTTGATACTCAAGTCCAATTGTAAAGCAATAGTTTCGACAGGAATACTAGATTCATATAAAGTAATAATTGTCTTATTAGGATGAATATCGATATCCCGAGTATTTATCGAATTCATATATATTTTGAAAACAATTCATTATTATATTTATCTAAGAAATATTTTGATTATTAATACAGAGATGATAATGCCGGACTTTAGGACGATATCTCTTCTTTACAGTAGATTCTGTAGTCTGGCAATATGATGAAAAGATGATACACTTATTTTACTATAATATTTGATAAATTTCAATGCTAAAATTAAATATTTAAAATCATATCCACTTTTTCAAATCATTCAGAAATCTTAGTAATGATTTTGAAACGTTTAAGATTGTTACTGTAAGCTCTCATCATCATTAGTTGTTACTGTAAGCTCTCATCATCATTAGTTGTTCCTGTGGAGCTCTCATCATCATTAGTTGTTCCTGTGGAGCTCTCATCATCATTAGTTGTTCCTGTGGAGTTTTCATCATCATTAGTTGTTCCTGTGGAGTTTTCATCGTCGTTAATATTGTCTATAGTCTGATCAAAGTTTCTACTTAGTGAACTAAAAGTGCCACCAGTATTTTGTTCCGTCACTTCAAAAGAAAGATTTGGAGATGCCAAGGAGTATAAATTAAGAGCAAAATTAAAAGAGATATAAAATCCAAGAACTATTGCCAGTGTAATCATACTATAAATTCTAAAATTCATGAATATTATAACACGTTTATTAAATAATAGAGTTGCGATATTTGAAAATTTTTGAATAAGAACTTAGTACTTGGCTTTATAATGTCCTCGAAGTTACTTTCCAATAATTTATACTCGTAGATAGAACATTGCTTGAATTTTGCAAGTCATAATAGTTAAATGTAATAATAGTAGTGAACATTAAAAGTTGTTACTATAATATAAAAATTTTGTGTCACATGAAAATTACAAAAGGCTCCTCTTTTATAAATTACAATTTATAGTAATAATGGATCTCAATGGCTCAAATGCCTTCATTAATTCCCAAAGAAGTAGAAATTCAAAGACTAAAAAAGCTACATAATGGTCATTATGTTAGGATCCATAGCTGCATCAGTGGAAGTAGATAACTTTGTTGATGGATCATTACATCAATCGTCGATCAGAGATAGTGCATTCACGCCATCTCACTGGTGGTTATACAGCCACTTTATCGCTTTGCCATTAGGTTGGGGTATGGTTGCTATGTATAGTAGACGAGTTCCCATTCTAAGAGGACCAAACAATTCAATGAATACTGGTTTAAAGATAACCATTATCGGT
>WHSX01000178.1 GCA_009379865.1 Candidatus Nitrosocosmicus sp. | reverse complement strand
ATAACAGCAATATCATGTCTTAACTTTACAGAGCCGTTATTCATATGTATAAATTTATTAGATGGGAAAAATTTATTTCCGTATTAATGGAAATTTTATGCTTGAATCATGAGTTGCAAAAGATTATGCAAAAGATTTAAGGGAAAAAGAAAATATCCTGTACCCTCTAGAAATAAGGAAGAACCGAAAAGAAGCAGGTTCTTTGAGATTTTTATGATATGGGATCAACTTATTATCTTTGTTGTATTTTCAAATTATGAACACGATTATTCAGAAGGTCTTGGAATGAGAAAGCACCACCGAGCACAATTGATCGAGATATTGAACACTGGACCGAACTGGACCGGACCGTAAACCAGCAATCTATCCCACCCTTCATATTTGAAATAAGCATTACTATCTGAACCTCATGATTCTTCTTATTGTACAGGATGATTAAAATGTGACTTTTTATTAGTTTTTTTTATTTTACCGATATGTGTATTTAATTTAAGAACACGGAAAGGCCACTGAGTGCTAGTGGATTATATTAAGGGTCTCTTTCTTGATACACGTCATGTTGATCCATGGACAAGAAAGGAATTTTTCATAACGAGATGTTTTCTAACAAGAATGGTTATAATCATGAATTTGAGTGTTTTGGAAGTATCCATTGCAAATAATCGGCTGCGTAATATATTGTAATGAGGAATATTTGCAATTTTCTACATTTGTTCGAATGTAGGAAATAATGAAAAATAGTAATATGATATTTTGAAGGTACTATATTTACAATTCCGGGATTTATGAATTAGAATTGGATCGCTATGACAAAACCATAAAATATTCTAGTCATACAAGACACACAATAATTACTGGGGGGAGGTAGATAGTGACCTATATCACAATGAATGAATCTTAGTGGTTGACTGTGATTCTATATATTTTCCCATATCCATCGTTGGATTCATCGAATGATAATACATACAGGTTTCCATCTAGACCCGTTTCTAAATCCGTAATTCCGTCAAATCCCGTACCCCATACTATTTTATCCTTTTCTTCTTCATTTGCTATCCGATCCACCTCCAATTCGGGATTTTCAAAATCAAAGCCCGTTCTACTGCTATTTACTTTGAAATAATATATATTGCCATTATTAATATCACCTACAAAAAGATTGTTTTCATAGTTATCTCCTAAATTCTTTGAATTAAAAAATTCTATATCGGTAACCCCCAAGGAAGGTTCCCAACTAAAAATTGGATCCCCATAATATGAGCCTGGTAGTATCGCCAAGTCGTTTTCTGTAACACCGCTACTAGAAATTGGTCCCATTAACTGCTTCCAACCGCTGTTAAAACCCGAATATACCAAATTTATTTCGTCAAAGTCTTTATCCCCATTTTCTGTATCCCATAAATTTCCAGTTACCGGGTCTATTGCCAATCCAAAACTATTTCTGATTCCATATCCATAGTATTTTTCCACCTGACTTGTGGGAAATTCGTTTTTAATACTAACAAAAGGATTATCAAGTAGTGCTGAACCATCAATCTTTTTGACTTTTAGGATGACAGAACTGTCTGATAGTTCGTTATCATCTTTTATATTTTGAAGTATACCCTCATTATTGAGATCTCCAATTACAGTAAATAAATTACCCTCAGTGTCTAGTGCCAGTTTGCCGCCCGGATGATTTGGTCCAGGTGTGGCAGGCAACTCCAAAATAGTTTGAGGGTTTACGAGATTACTTCCATCCCATTTGTACTTGATTACCTTATTTAAAACAGGGATGTTGTCATTACCCGCTGCGGTAAGGTAAAGAAATACGTCCGTAATACTAGTAGCATTTCGTTTATCGATGTCCATCCCAAGTAATCCTCTACAACAGGTCAAGGTAGTGGAATCAACATCTAATTTTAGAATTGGGTCTTCTTTTAACTCACCCTTTGAAATTAACCTTACTTCTCCACTATTTTTTTCCAATACCAGTATGTTTTGAGGATCAACAAAAGCCATACTGGTTGGAGATGATAAGCCACTTACTATTAATTCGACCTTTATTAGGGGGTCTTTAATAGTGGGTTCTGCATTAATGAAATGTGCAAATATGGTTGAGAAACCGCAGAATAAAACGATCAAACCGAAACTAAGCATGTACAATATGACAATTAGGTTTTTGCCTCAATATAATTATAACAAACGTCTTATGGGATATTTATTCTACTACATAAGGTATTTGCAATAACTGATGTTCTTTGTCATCGACCATTAAGAAGTAGTTGAAGGTACCCTTAGACCAACTCTTGCAGAATGAATTATGAAAGAATATATAATTTATGATATATTGATTAACATGGTTTTAAATAAGGACTACCAAATCACTCTGATCATTTGTTGCTTTACATTTCTATTTCTGGCATCCTCTACTCAGAATTCGATCGCGTCTACGTCCCAATCCCCACTTCAATCACAATGCTTGAGTTTTTCCTGAAGTCTCGGTAAGCGGCATTTCAAACAATGGGAATGATAATGGTAATGGGAGAGATGGCCCTAAGGGTCTAAAGATCGTAGTCCATTTGTCTGATCAAAATATTGATAATGTAGGTCCTCTTACTATTTTCATTATCACATCGAATGGAGAATGTGCAATAACAAAGTTCAATCCAGAACCTGTCGGATTGGGCGGACAAGAAAAACAGTTAACCTTTGAATTTGATTCTGGCATGTTTGATGTAAATGAAAATTTCAATGCATGCGCTGAAACTTCAAACAATTTTAATTTTAATTGCGTATTAGGCACCAATACCCCTTCAAAAGTACCTGAAGAAGTATTTTTGGATGTCCCAATAGAAAATCAAAATTCGTTTGCTAATTAGCTGGTGCAAGTTAAAATCGGTTTAGGTAAGAGATCTAACCTAACTCTTACATCTTTCACATACGGTTGAAGGATTCAGAGGTGCAAACGCACACGGCTCGGCACCAATATCGGTTCTACTATAGTGATTCCATTGGTAAATGCTGAGAGAAAATACCGTTGATTAGAAATTAGACAAATAATCCAAGCAAAGTGGCCATTCAAAATAAGTGTACCCTTACAAGTATTGATATAGGTGTTTTATTACTTTGGAAAGAGGTTTATCCGAATGTCAGTTCTTTCAAGGTGCTAAAATCTTTATGGTGAACTTCCTTCTATGTTTTACTTTGAAGGACACATTTTAAATCAAGTCTGATTTTGGGCCTAATTGTCCTTCTCTTCGTAACTCAGAAATTATCTTAATTAAGGTGTCATAATCTATGTTGACTTCATTTAGAATAAATGAATGGTCTGTTTTTCCATGTTTTTTGATAAATCTCAAAATTGACTGCTTTTTCTTTTCATATATTCTGTCCTGCAACAAGATTAGGACCCAAATAACATATATTACTTTTTATGTTTTGTTTTTAATTCACAACATTATGAGATGTGATAACCGCTAGCTTAGAAGCCAATTGGATTGGCAAAAGATAAATCAATTACCCAAAATGAGAGGATAAATAGTACAAGATCATATAATATGTAAATTGAGAAGAAAGGAAAGTACTCCAATTGTTCTTTTCTATAGGAGGTTATCTTCGTGCTAGATTTCTTTGAAATGGAGCGTGTAATAGAAGAACTTGCAAAAGCCTATCCTGCTCAATGTGCAACTACCTGGTTTAAGATTACAAAAAATCACAAACCCTCTGAGGAGGAATATCGCAACAAAGTAGCCGAGTACATGAAAATATTTGAATATTTATTAGCCACTTATCCGCCCGGTCCTGATACAGATAGACTCAAAGAATTTGTAAAGAAGATTTTGGCAAAAGAAATAGAAAAGGTCCTTAAAGGAGACAATAATGATGTAGAAAGGCGACATAAACACTATGTGATCAATTCTCCTTCTCCAGATTATTCAAAAGATAATTTGAAGGAAGTTTCTGAACAACAAAATTCAGAAAAATCAAGTGATATTCCTGCCAAGGCTTTAATAAAAAAAAGACAAAAAAATAACAATGACATTATGTTGATAGGAGAAGTAGAGAATCAAGAAGTCCATAATGAAAATAACAACGTGATACTATTTTTTCGTCGGCGTAAAAAGAAGTTAATGACTGCATAAGATTAGCAATAACAATAACATCTATAATGTTTTCAGAATTGTTCGATCTTATTCATATACAATGAATATTAGCAGTCCAAGACGAAATTATGTAATATTCATGAACCTAAATAGGTTCATATCAAAAAGTCATCTATTAATGGTTGTAAAAGTGTAGTTATAATGTAGCTTTCGAATAAATCTAGTCAATTTGGTAGCTGTTAATAAATGGTCTGGTGAGAAGTTTAGATTCTATGAAAATATTTTCGGCAGAAAATTATTTCCAGAAGAAATTCAGAGTAAGACTAGCATATAGAAATAAAATGCAATAATTGTTCTTTATTATATTGTTGAGCAGGAATTTGTTCGCCTAAAACTTACGTTCTAACACAAATAAGTAAAATCTTCAAGGTATTTCATATGATAACTCATGCATATGAGAAGTTGACTCCAAACCCCCTCGCATTGACAATCGTTTGAAAAATATTAAATTCTACTAATGTCTTAAACAAGAGATAGTGTAAGACCTTAATGGAAGTGTTTCGGCTATGGTAGTCAAATATACTTTGAACATATTAAAAAACATTTTGATATTCAATTTTTGGTTAAATATCGCCGGTAATACTATCATTTGTCTGACCTTGTATTCTTCTATATCTACAATGTAAGTTCAGACGAGGTCAACGCTTAACATTCAAGGTACTCGATTAGAGGGATTTTGTGGATTTTCTCTGGTTTATAGTTCCATCTAACAACCTACTAATTTTGTTAAATACTATTTCTCCTCACTAATTCAATAGGTCTAAAATGATAGAAAAGGCAAAACAAGTAGGTAAAATATTTCATATGAAACAGCAAGATCCAATACAACTGATTGTTCAATTCAGTGAAAAAAATAAAAGAAACATTACCAATGGTTTTTGTCAAATAAGCCACTAATAGAGTCCTAAAAAAAACTTTAGATAATTCAAAAAATAGATATATCATTATTTTGGATGATAATTGCTATTTATTAAAGTCACTAAAGTTCAGTATTATGAGCGATATGACAATATCAGAAAAATATTTTCTAACGGGTAAATTTTTAAGATAGTGCAGGAAATTGGTATAATTTTGTGGCCTATTATTATGCTTACGAGCAAGTGACTGAATCAAGTTATGACTCCATACGCAAGCTATATTGTGGTTCATTCGAGTCTGCTGTGATTAATATGGCCAGAGAACATGTTAAACAATTGGAAACACAAGGAGGACAACGACAAGACTGACTCATCTAGCGGTTTTTTTACAACGATACTGGTGTTGATAAATTGAAATTTCCAGGGATGTAAATGGTATTATACAAATTTCTATAGCCGTGATACGTTGAACCAATTTCTATGAATAATAATCTGATTTGAGAGTAGGACGTCCCTCATGGGCTCCAGGAGTTTGGTCTAGATAAATTACGAGGCTTGATCCCAAACTCTAACCCAAACATAAAAATCAAGTTAGACTCCAATACCGCTGACAGATGTTGTCTGCTTTATTCCTATGAAACTGTTGCTTTCGGTGTATGGTTGTTTTCTGTTTTTTTGAGATCGGTTAATTAGAACTCAAGTTAATCATCGAATGTCACCTTTAGCTGAATGTAATTGTCCAATTAAAATACCGAATTCATATAACATACTCTATATACATGAGTGTGGGTCATAATTCATTTTAATAATTTATTTTGGTTTCTTAATTGATTAACAGCCTATCATGTATTTGATTGCTCTTCTAGGACCATCTTTTTGCATCTTGTAGTTATAATAAACAAGTATCTGATACAGCAATACGGATAATAGTATTATACCACGCACCTTATCCAATCCTCTTACAGGCACTGGGTCGATTCTAAAGACTGATTTGATGTGTTCTATCAGCGGTTCTATAGAAGTATTTCTCTTTGAGTAGATTACTTGACCCAATGCAGACTCATAAAAATCAATCAGTTTCAGTCTTTCTTCTTTAGTCTTTTTGTATCTTCTAATAGGACATACAAGCTGAAATCCCTTAGTCATGCTTAAATCATACAGTTCTTGATCATCATATCCAGGGTCTGCCACCACGAAATGAATTTTCTTTAATGTTTCTGGAGGTAAATATGATGTGACGTCTGGATAAACAGGTTTGTCAGATACATTGGCTGTCGTAACGTCAGCTGCTAGGGGTACAATAGTTGAAGAAGGATCGGTATTACATACCAGGTGAAGTTTGTATCCAAATACCCACCATCTGGTATGACTAAAACC
>WHSX01000177.1 GCA_009379865.1 Candidatus Nitrosocosmicus sp. | reverse complement strand
TTAGTCTATTTGAAAATGATTGCTAAAGCTAAAATGAATTATGACCCAGTCTCAAATAATTAAATGATATGAAATTTACAAAATTAGCGGAGCCATAGATTCAGCTAAGTTTCTAAATGAAAAAATTGCTATATGATAATTCTAATAGTAAGACTAAATTAGATAACTTTTTTTATATACTATATGAGGCCGAAACTTTCAAAGGGATTCATAAGACGTCGATGGTTGGATTTTAGGAATGGACACAGCATCTATCTTGCATTTCTATTGACCTTTATTAATTTCATATTGATATCTTATAATTTCTTGATCAAACAATTGCCATTTGGAATTGGTGATTCCATGACTCTTCCATCATTTATTCTGTTATTCGTTCTTTTCTACATACCAACCGCAATTACTTTAGGGGTCTGGCATCGAAAACATCAATATTCTGTTGAAAATGAAGCCTTGCTTAGACAGAACTGGATGTGGGCTTGGATAAGTCAATATCAGATTAGATTGATTAAGGGTAAAACCAATCCAAAAGAAGACGAATATATTATTAATTATTTGAATGATATACTGATAAGGACAAATAAAAGCGAATTATTGGGAGATGATAACAGTGTTAGCCGATTACCTAAAGAGGAAAAACTTGATGATAAAAAATAATATTTTTGTGATCGTGTTGAATATATCTTTTTCAATCGATCGTGTTTTTTAGTCCAGATTATAAAACACAAGTCTGACTAAACTATGTTGCCTTACTATTTATTTGAGCTTCCAAATAGAGGTCAGTCTTCTCTTGATATGACACCATAATATGCCCTGCGTACCCCAGGTATCTTAATCAAAATCTTTTTTAGCGCTATCGTCGAGGGGGTTTTACTATGTTTTCTCAAGATCCTTAGATCCTTTTTAAAATCGCTAATAAGCTGTGTCTCTAATGAAATTATACAAATCAAAGATATATCGTCTTTGATAAAAAATGCAATTCCTAATTCCATTAATTCTTCTTTTGACCAAACTGATCTATGAGTTTCATAAATGTTACCAAATGCATCTTCTTGAGGACTGGGTTTTTTAGGAGTACTAATAATAATCCCACCGTTTTTTTTTACCAGAGTTTTTACCAACTCTTTACCTTGATCTTTTTCAAAATGTTCTAGTACATCAATGAGCAGAACCAAGTCATAGCGAATCTTCAATTTTTGTACCATGTCCAATATGTTCTCATTGTAGATATTGTCATAGACATACCTATGTAACGGCGAAATATACTGCTGAAACACTTCTACGCCGTCGATCCTTCTATTGAATTCATACTTCTGTCTTCCATCCCATAATTCTAGATACTCTCTACATAATACTCCAAATTTTCCAAATCCGCTTCCTATATCAAGAACTGATTTAGGATTTAATGATATTATCATTTCCATTATTTTGGAAATATGATAATACTGGCTTGATGGCATAGTAATCTATCTTAAGTAGTTATCCTTAAAAGTTTCCCAACAGATCGATTTTGACAGATTTCAAATTTCCAAGGGTTTTTAAATAGAAATATTCAGTGGTCCTAGTAAAAGTATTATGTTAATTGTTGACTATGATCTCTCCATCCTACTGTACAATTGGCGTTTACATACATCGAGTGAGGATAATGTATTGAAAAAACAAGGTCCTATTTCACTTCCATAATCTTTTTGTTTCAGTTCCTGGATTATTGAGTTAATAACCGAAATATGATTATTATATTTTTAAGAATGACCTATTGATTGACAATATTGTATCTGGATTTGGATGGATGATTATCCATTGAAATTGATAAAGCGATGAAAAAATACAAATCTATCCCTAAATATTTGACGGAAATATTGAAAGGGATTTGCGAAAATTGAACTACTTAAATGGGTGATATATTTTTCAGCAACGAAATCAGAAAAATTCGAGGAGCTGATCTAATTCCTTACTATAGTGCATTTACCAATCTCCTCATTTTTTCAAAGTCGATTTCAAAACCAAACCTCTTTTCATCCTTCTTCATGTTCTTGTACATACTCAATAACAAATTAAAATGCTTCACAGTGCTTAATTTCCCATCCATTTTTAGTCTTACAATTCGATAAACATCATAATAATAGTTGAATTTCTTTAGAATTTTTTCCCTATATTGTTTATGGTCAAACTTCACCTTTTTGTTCTTGTTGTCTTCCATTACCTGCAAAAATATTTCACAGCTTAACAATGATGGGATAATGCCTTCACCGAGCATTGGAAACACCGTGCCTATAGATTCACCTACGCCTATGATTTTTCCGTCGTAAAAAGGTTCCATCAGTTTAGGCGGTGATAGCCGTATGGGTCTTCCAATTTTTTTTATTATTCTTGCATCCGGATGCGTTTCTAAGAATTCTTTTACCCCGTGATATTTCCTGTCAATATCTCCTGCCCCCATAAAACCAGCACCTTTGCTTAAAGGAAAGTACCAAAAGTACCCCCTCGCACCCTTATACCCAATAACATGGAATTCATCAATATCTTGAATATTTTCAACCATATATTCATACGCTGGAATCACAAAATCTTCCTGCGGTTTAGGTAGAAATTTCCTGTGGAAACCTGTACAATCTAAAATATAATCAAATTTATCCATAGGGAACGTCTTTTTATCACAGTTAATACCATACTCTACTGTGATACCCGCGAGCAAATCGCTCTCCCATTGTTTCTTATTGTAGGTAACTAGTCCATCTAAATCGAGAAACTCCTCCTTTTGATTGGGCAACCCCATTCTTAGTCTTCTTCCTACATGAAAAACATAATTATCAAAATTAAGCCCTGCCTTATTAGAAAAGTACTCTAACATGTGCCTTGACGCTCCCCATGCACATACCGGCCAGTGCATTTCTTTCTTATTTGATTCAAAGATAGTTATTTCGTGGCCAATTTTATGTAACATACTGCCTAGATAACTCCCGGCTACGCCGGCTCCAATCACAGCTATCTTCAATTGATATAGTTAGGCTCGTAACAATATTAATATTTGTATACCCTTAGATGACAAATGTACTCGGGTGATCGATTATATATAACGATTTATTACAAAAAAAGTTCTAATCAATCTGATGATTATTTATTTATATCTGATAGAAAGTAATCTTGAGTTACGTAAAAACTACAGTTTCCCATATATATTATACAATTGATTGTTTGTTTGAATGAATAACAAAATATATCTCATGGCGGCATTAATTGCATTTGCATCTGTTGGTGCTTTGTTAATACAGCCAACTGTAGCATTAGCACAAAGCAGCATGATAGACAATATTTTGAACAGTGCTCTCCCCTCCTCTGATACTAATGATAATAATCAATCATCACAAGAAAACAGCAGCAGCAGCAGCAGCAGCGCAGTCCCATTAAGTACCAGCTTATCTTGTGGTCAAGTTATTAAACAAAGTGTAAAACTGACAGCCAACCTTGATTGTAAAACTGATGGTATACTTGTAGGTGCTGATGGCATTACAATTGATTTGAATGGATATACAATAAGTGGTCCAGGAGAAAAGAGTTCTAAGGTCGGAATCATGTTTGCAGACAACGATGGTGTAACTGTTCAAGGTCCAGGAACAATTAAGAGCTTCCAAGCAGGCGCATTATTCTCAGGTGGAGAAGACAACAAAATTTCAAGAGTCACATTCACAGAAAATGAAATCGCAGTATTTGAAACAGGATCAAAGAACATAGTAATTGAAGACAATCTAATGTTTGGAAACAGCATTGGTGTAGCAGCTCACTCCTCAACGGGTTCAAAGTTGACCACAAACCTCTTCAAATCAAATGACTTGGCAGGTGTGACATTAGTTAACTCTGCAAGCAATGAGCTTTCAATGAATACAATCCAAGGGTCTGTCAACGGTATCTTCCTAGATGGCCAAAGCACAAAGAACATCGTAGATTCAAATAACGTATTGCAAAACCGTGGTGTAGATTTGAATAACGGTAACGGTCTACCAACAAACATAAATGACAATGTGTTCGGCGACAACAACTGTAATACATCTGTCCCAGACGGTTTATGTTTGGGTAGATAAACCTCCCTTTTTCTTTTAAATAGGACAATATCTAAAATTTCATTTTTAATTTAAGAATCAATCAATCTTTTAGCAATATATTTATTTTATCGCAGATTAACAGACTTGATATGAATATTAACCCTCCCCTTGACAGATTCGCTTTTGTTTCCCTGTCTTTTATCATCCTACCAATCTTTATTCTGGCATTTTCGAGTCCCCAATTGACTTCAGATATTTACATACATGGCCAAGAAACGAATTCTTCTAATAATGATGAATTTTTATTAAGTATCAATCAAACTTATCTATCTTTAATTCCCCTAATGATCGAGGAAGTTCAAAACACCAACGCCAGCGACATTCCTATCAAACAAATAATGGAGGCAACTCCTTCCAATGCAACAGCACTCCAAGATATTGTCAAAAATAATTCTAATAAAACAGCTCAAAACGAAGACAGTGCTACTTTAAACAATGCCACTGTCAACAACAGCAACCCATCTAAACCTCAGGATCTCATTCCAGTCGTTGTTAATATGACTCAAAACACCAACGCCAGCGACTTGGGATTCATGCGAATTATTAATGCTTTGCCAGGATACAATAACTCCGAATCGAATGATACAAATTTTCTAAAATGATACAGCATATGAAAATTTGAAATAATGATAGAGTGATATTTTTCTATATTCGTCATTTTTCCGAATTGTCTGTGTAGGCATCGCTAATACGATACCTTATATACTTATCATCAAGGGAAAATTTTGGTGGATGTGGATCATTAGTCTCAGACTTACAAATAGGACATTTATCTTTTAACGTATATTGTTTGCACAATCTACAAATTCTAATCCGGTGCTTCATTGCTATTCGAATGGTTAAATGTTTGTATGAGTTTTCTTTGATTCTTCCCTTGTAAATTTAAAAGTTCCCGAATTTTTTTCTATATTCGTCTTTATTTTTTCTATAGCATGATTGAGTGCTTTCTCAGCAATTTTGAAATTTTCCGCTGTAACTGTAATCCTGTATTTTGGGGCGCCTATATAGGTAGTATCTATTTTAGAATTATTTTTGGATCCATCTACAGATCCTAAAATATTTTTTATGATGTCGATACCATCTCCCTTCCTTACCGTAATATCTAAAACAGCCCTGACTTCAATATGTGGGATCTGAATCTTCTTACTTTCTAGTTCTATTGCATCAATGACTTCTGGTTTTAAATCAAGAGTCGATAACACTTCAGTTCCCTTGATGGCTACTGCTTCAAAGGCATCATAGATGAAATCATATTTCTGACTTATTTTTTCTTCAATCTCTCTTATGCTATTTTGATCATAGCCAAGATTAGTCTTTATAACGTCCATAAAATTGGCGCCCTTTTCGTCTTTTTTTACTTCCATGACTTTCGCCTTTTTTTCTTCACCAGTAACCTGCTTTAACGAAAGGTCTACTTCTGACCTTATTGGGTTAACTCTGATTACCTTGAGGACTGTTTTTTGCTTAGCCTTTACATACCTCTCAATATTTCTGATCCAGCCTGTAGCAATTTCTGATATATGTAAAAACGCAGTAAGATCGTCATACTCGTCAAGGGTTACATACGCTCCATGACCCGTAACTTCTTTGACTGTAACTATAACTATTTCTCCCAAATCGGGGAGTTTTTTGGTTTCTGAAATACTCACTATGTTTAAACCAATTTGTTAGATTAATTAATTTTGCTTTTATGAACTTCTAATAATCAATACCTTTTTGTGCCTTGATTCCTTTTTTATATGGGTGTTTGATTTCTTTCATCTCCGTAACCAAATCAGCAATATGAAAAATGTTGTCCGTCAAGTGGTTCCCAGTCAATATTACAGTTACCTCAGGAGGTTTTGAATCTAAGAGTGAAATAATTTCTTTTTCTTCTATTAGTCCAAGCTTCAATGCATAATTAATTTCGTCTAAAATGACAATATTATATTTTCCAGAGCCTATTTTCTCCTTAGCGATTGCCAAAGCATTTTTTGATGACTCTACATGTTCTTTAAAATCATGATCATCATCTATTATACCAACGAATCCTTTTCCTGTTATTACTAATTCAAAATTTGGTTTTAATCTGTTTGAGCTATAAATTTCTCCGTAATTCCACTCTCCCTTTATGAACTGAATCATACAAACATTCAATTCGTATCCAATTGCTCTTAAAGCAACGCCTAAAGCTGCAGTAGTTTTCCCTTTTCCATTACCATAGTACACAATTATTAGTCCCTTGTCCATAGTCATCTCCTGTATTCTTGATTCAAGTTTACTGGATCTCTCTACCTATTATGTTCATCCAAAATAGATTACGACTTATGCGTTC
>WHSX01000176.1 GCA_009379865.1 Candidatus Nitrosocosmicus sp. | reverse complement strand
TATGTTGAATCATACATATTAATAATTTATGTATTCGCACTAGTCTTTTGTAAGATTATTTTCTAGCCCTGAATTCAGGTACAAAGATAGAACCTACTTAGTAATTTCTCAAGTACTAATACCCCAGGAATCTACTTTATATCTAAATAATAAGGATAGTAAAATGTTATGATAATTTTTTAAGTTTAATTTTACCATAAAGGTTTTTGATACGAGTTATATCGGTCATTATTATGTAATAATTACATAATGACCTGTATCAATAAAAAACAAACATCTATTATAGCTGTATTCTCGGCTCTAGCAATCGTAATGACTTTATCTCCAGTCGGATTAAACTATAACATCAATATTGCTTTTGCTGGAGGAAATGATCATCATGATGATGATGATGGAAATAGTGCATCACAAATAATAGATCAAGTTCAGCGTTCTATCCAAAACAGCCAAGTAGTATCAGGCGATGACATCGAGGATTCTGGCAACAACTTTAACTTCCAAAACCAAGGAAATTCAGGAAGTAACGCAGCAGGTCAACAAGGAGGTGGAGATGATGATGATGATGGAAATAACTCTAACCAAGGTATAGGTCAATCTCAATCCTCCCGTCAAAACTCTCAATGTGTTGCTGGAGGTAGTTTGGGTAACTCTTGCAACAACATAAGTTTCCAAAACCAAGGAAATTCAGGAAGTAACGCAGCAGGTCAACAAGGAGGTGGAGATGATGATGGAAATAACTCTAACCAAGGTATAGGCCAAAATCAAGATAGTGAACAAAATGCACAATGTGTATCTGGTAAAGATGCAATAGTTTCTTGTAACAATGTCAGTTTCCAAAACCAAGTAAATAGTGGATACAACGTATTAGGACAAGACTAGTCCTTTTTATTTTTATTAATTGCACCATTTAATGATATTGTACTTGCTGGTTTGATAATCCCTAAATAAGTTATTCTAAAACTGAATATTTGTATGTATATTAATTAAAAAACTCATCCAATAACCAGTCTGGAATTCTTATGATGATAATATGATGATTATTGTCTTTATCACTTCTAACTTCATATTTTTTAAGACATGGGATACGATTTAATAGGATAGAAAGGAATCTATGAGGCTATCAAGTATTGGGATAGGCTTTAAGAAGGAATGTATGACCTGTTTGTCAGGACATATGATGTAACACGGGAACTTGGAAGAATCAACAGCCTTACTCCTTCGGAGAGGTTTCTAAAAGGTTAATTACATCTGACATTTCTAAGGAAATTAAGCACCTTAGTATAACCCATGTAAGTAATTAAAAATGTAACTTATCTGTAAAAGTATCACAATCAGTCATTACAGCGCATTATATGAAAATTACATAAAATTGACTCGAAAAGTTCCATGCCATTTTTGCCACATATCCCACTCAATTCGAACAGAGATTAAATAGACATATAATTTGGACATACCTCTGATCCGAAGAAATGATCATACATTTCAAGACTCTACAAGATTGCGGCTTATTTGACTGGCCAACGTTATCAGTATTTTGTCTCCTCGAGTATAACTGCGGAGTTCAAATCGCTCTCCCGGCTGTCATCCGTTACTAAAGATTTGTTACTTTAATTTCATTAAACTTGCTCTTTCTTCAAATAATACAATCCCCAAAATAACCTAATGGATTCGAATCCCACTCTCCACGCCTTAGTCGTGGATTCATATGAACATTTTATTAACTCAGAGTCAAAATAAAGTTGATAATTTGCAAAGATCAGATCTATTACCAGATACTTTCCTTCTAATGGTGGAAATTCTCTTTAAATTTGATGGTACATTCTAAGTTTAAGCTCTATGAACATAAAATTTTATGAAATTGTAGAATGTGTTTACTTGTTCCTCTAAATTGAAATTGCATGAAGGTAGAATCCAAATAGGTGTTAATTTTTTTCAATTATGAGGAGCACTTAATATCGCACGACGCATCACTATTTTTGTCCATTATTTGTTATAAAAAACACTTGTGGAATAAGGCATTAATTGATTAATGGTAATTATTGTCTTATCCTGCTCATCATAAACTACATCTTCTTTTTACTAAATGCAGTCACTTATCAACCTTAAAGGAGATTTCTTCTATCAATTCATCTCCTGATTTTATTGTTATCTTTTGGCCTGTCCTTGCAATATTAATTTTTTTTATCTTCCTTGTTCTCTGATATAAATCCAAAAAAGTCGTCTTCCATGAATAAGGAATTTTATTGAGTAGATCTAGAATTTGATTCCATTGTTCAAACAAGTTTTTTCTAGTAATAAAATCATAATTCCAATCATAAAAATAATGATGGTAGTGGTTTAGAATACATAGAGGTGTTCTATGAATCATAGAATAAGAGATGGTATTGGATATCCATTTTACAAATGTTTGTGAGGATTCTTCTTCTCTTTCTGCATTTTTATTGGCATTTGAAATAGGATTTATCTTTAGCCTTCTAGGGAAATGTAGCTTTATTCCTTGATCATTCTTGTTATCATAATAATCAACATCAGACATAATAAAAGGGATAATAAATCCCATATTGGCAAATTTTTTTATAAGTTTCCTTGCAAAATATTTTTTAAAATAATTGGGAACAGATGATGATCTAAAAAATCTATGGTAATTTGATTGCCCATAGATAGGAATCATACCGAGACTTGAAATTAGATTTATATTGTGTGTAGAAATGTCATCAAATGGAGGAACAAATAAAATTGGATTAATATCAATGGATTTTCTTATTATATTTCTTCCAATATTTACATAGGATTCAAAGCCTAACTTACGGTTCTTATTATAATAATCATTATTTAGTGACCCGTAATAATGGGTAAATGTTTCATTAATAGTCCTGTTTATATTTTCACTCTTTCCGTCAATGTGCTTACTAAACTCTCCTCTACCATCAATTAAATCATGAGATACACCATGTTGAATTACCTCGATTTTATTATATTTGATCATTTCTTTTAGAAATGAGCATAATTCTTCGTTATCCTCAATGGAGTAATGTTTCTGAAGGTTCCTGATATCAGGTGGGACACAAACATCATTGATTGCTTTTTGATAAGGTATTACAGATAGACTTACTTTGAATTGATCTTTCCATGCCTTAGAATATATTGATTTGAGCATATTGCTTTTTGTAAAAAAATTAGTATCATCATCTCGAATTAAGATAGGAATTTTACCTTTAGGCCCTAGTAAAGGAATAATCGTCATTTATTGCTAAATAAATCATTAAGGCTTTTAAATCGTCCATTATTTACTTTAATTTCCTATTATTTTACAAAATCAAAATCAAAACCAGTAAACACCGAACTTTATTCTATCTTTTGAAATTTTCGATTCGTCCTGCAGTAAAGATTGCATAGCCTTCAACATGTTTGGAGAGCCATAAATGATAAATGATAAATATTGAATTGGCTAATAGGGCATTATCCGATCATTTTAAAATCATTGCCTTCTTTATCTTTGCGTATTCTTCTTTATGCTTCTAGTGTTGACAAGCAATGCAAATATCTAGTTTGAAATTGATATCCTTATCAAGGTTATCTAATAAAACTATACTAGAATAATTCAAACGATGTGACTGATGTGACTAACTATAGAATATTTTGATGATTTCTGATATTGGCCTCTCACGAGGTAACTAACTAATCTTATGAATTGGGGCTAATCTGCTTCCAAGCACCTTGTTACCGTCCCCCCCAGTATCTTCGATAACTACTGAATAGAATCCAGGGTTAGAGAGAAAAGAAAACGCTACATTTATTCCAATTCCAAAATCAACAGCGGGGAACTCGCGAGGAAAGCCATGCTTTTCTGCACTCCATGAAAATGCTTTCAAAAATTATTTTTCCAACCTGTTTCGCATCATCTATGACTCCGGGTTTTAATCAAAGCATGTTCTGTACAGTTAAATTTAAAAATGAAATTGCTTGCTCAGATTTTTATTCTTTTATTTGCTTTTCAGAATCTGTTCACTTTATTAATTCAGTTTAATGATAATCTGAGAGTAAATGCCCTTGACTTTGAAGGTTAATGATTAGAATATATACAAAGTATCACATTTTAGCGAAACATCGTACCTTTTGATTCTTTATTGATTGAAGTATAATTTCTTTTAAAGCAGATTTTCAATTTTCCCTGTCTTGTAAAGTGGACTTTAAAGTATTTTGTACAAGTTCATCTAACTCATCAAGTGATAAGGGCTTTTTTATAACACCTTTAGCACCAGTATTCAATAACTCTTGAATTTCTAATTCAGTAACTGCCGATGCAGTGAAAATTATTAAGTTCCTTGAACTAAGCAAATTCTCTTTCCTCAATTCGTAAAATATATCGTAACCACTGAATACAGGCATGGCAAGGTCTAACAATATGAGAATATATTTTTCACCCTCATTCCTTAACTCCTCTAATCCTTTTTTACCATCATTAATCACCTTGCAGTTAATATTCTGAGTCTCAAAATAATCACACAGCATCTCAGTCATATCTTGATTATCATCTATTACAAGGACTGTTGGTATTGGTGACACTGTCATATTTGTATTTGAGTTCAAATCTTTATAGTCTTTTCTCCATATCTTTATTTCTCCGTCTCTTTCTAGTTATTGCTTAGATTCTTGTCCTTTTCTTTGAGTCACTTTTGGTAGGGTGAATATAATTCTAAGACCATTAGTGTAAGATTTATCTATCCATATGCTACCCCCATGTGCTTCTATAATGCCTTTACATATTACCAATCCTAGGCCCGTGCCACCGTGTTTTCTTGTAGCAGTAGTATCAATTTGATAAAACTTTTGAAATAAACTATCTACTTTATCTGTGGATATTCCTATACCATTATCTTCTACTAGAAAACAAATTACAGATTCATTATCTTTAGATTCTCTAGCCACGATAATTATCTTTCCTATATTTTCAGAAACAAAGTCTATAGAGTTTTTAATTAGGTTTGAAAATACTTGTTCTATTCTTTTAGAATCACAAAATATTGTGGTTCCTTTATCAACCCTTATTTCTGATTGAAGTTCTATATTATTCTCTATTGCTAATGGTTTCAAATCCAACATGACTGAACCAATCAAACTCTGTACTTCTGTATTTGATTTAGAGAAATTTAACCTTCCCATATCAAGTTTATAGACATCTAATACATCTCCAACCAATGTCTCCAATTTTAGTATATTTCTATATATTATCCCAATATACTTGGCTTGCTTATCACTTAACTTCCCGCCCATTTTTGGACGAAGAAGCATCTCTAAATATCCCTTTGCAGGTCCAAGAGGTGTTTTCAATTCATGACTAACCATAGAGATAAATTCTTCTTTTGCTCTTTCTATTCTTATCAGATCTACATTAGCCTTTTCCAATTGATGTCCTCGTATTGTTAGTTTTTCATTGGCCTTAATCGAATCCCTCATTTTATCAAATTGTTCAGATAACTCTACTATCTCATCACTTGCTAATGAATGCCTTCTAATGGGGTAGTTGTAATTTCCTGATAATAATTCTCTTGTAGCCTTTTCTAATTCCATGATAGGTCGAGATATTTTTTCAGATACAAGAATAGCTATAACAATAGCAATAATCATTGAAACAATTACATAGGCAATTATGGTTTGTGCAGTTGCCACAAATGTTAACTCTACTTGACCCTTAACCTCTTCAGATTCAACCATTTCATTCTCTAATGATTTTTCTAAAGTGGAACTTAAGGATTCGTGAGCATTAAAAAAAGTGTTAAAGGTAATACTAGATTTTGTGTCATTTGATAAATCAATAGATGAAAAAGAAGATGACAATGGTGGTAAAGGTAGTGTAGAGTTTATAATTTGGGGAGCGACCTCTTCTGCATTTTGACTATAGTTTTCATCCAGATTATCAATTTCTTGTATTATTTTATCTGAAAGCAAAACAAGTGCATACCATTTTTGATTTATATCATCTCTAGTTTCTATATCCTCTTTAGTTTCTGTTTCATTTGAAAAGTAATTAGATACAATATCAGAATATTCATTATTTGTTTTATTGAATTCTGCCTTCGCGTTTTTTAAATCATCTTTTATTTCTGATTTCGATAATTCATCAAGCCCTGCTAGTGCATATGATAAAGTTAAAGAAGAGAACTGTTCAGAATTAATTTGAAAATCCTTTAGTAAACCCGTTTCTGGTATAATCCTTTCATTTAAGTGATTGAAACCTTCGATAATTGTTACTATATTTAAGTAAGCAAATACTTTAACAGCCGAACCTATCAATACAATTAAGATAAATACAATTAGCAATTGTGACCTAATTTTCATAAAAATGTCTATGGAATTATGATTTAGGCTTGTAATATACTTATTTATTTATATAGGTTCCCCTTGAATAAACAAAACCAGATTAGCATTGACATAGATAAGGGTATTTTCTAGGTTTT
>WHSX01000175.1 GCA_009379865.1 Candidatus Nitrosocosmicus sp. | reverse complement strand
TTTAGTGATAATGACAACTAGCTATAATTCTATCGAATTTTGGGATAGGCTCTAAGTCAAATATTGTCTGCATGAAGATGTAAGTCGATTGTATCAAGAATTAGTTTGAGCCGATAGACATGGAGGTAAATGGTCAATATTTGTTATTCATTCATTCACCATTTTTTATTACTGTAATTAGTTTGAATTTGATAAAAAGCAGGATGTTATGATGACCATGTCTTAAGCATTTCAAATGAAAGGTGACTTCTCAGTAGACGAATAGATAATAAAATTTCGCATTCTTTTCCAAATGTAGTTACATTAAAGAGTCGAATCGAATGTAAAGGTAAAGGTAGTACAAGTACTTGGTTGTAGAAATTTTTCAGGTAGTTCTTGAATTATCCTGTTGGTAGCTTTCCATCCCGTGCAATGACAAGGGATCAAATATCTTGGATCTATCTTTTTTAATTCTGTTATTGTTGGTTCGATTGCATCCTCATAAATTCCTCCACCAGTTAGGTGAAAACCCCCGATCACCGCGTATATCTTGTTAATTCCGGTAAGCAATTTGGCGTATCTAATTGTATTAATAATACCTGCATGTGCACAACCACTAATGACTATCAAGCCCTTGTTCTTGATATTTGCAACAATAGCTTGGTCATCATTTACTAAAGGATCAGGAATAAGGTTACTTGTATTGAGGTCTTCCTTGTATTGCAATGGAAATCCCTTTTCGTAAGTTGTCGTTCGCGGAATCCAACCAGTAACCAGTAATTTAAGTATTGAATTGTCGACAACAGAGTTGTCGTTCAACCGGTATTGGTATTCTTCTATGCTGTCTTGAGAAATTAAACTGGGGTCTTTCTTTGTCATTATAATTGCTCCTTGTCTTTGTAATTCCTCTTTATCGAGAAATGGCAATCTTGCCTTATCCTTGCCATTGGAGAATATTATCCATCTTCTCAAAAAGGCATCCGGATGGCAAATTAATCTAATAGGCTTATCTATTCTTTTGAGGATACTTGGTAGGCCAGTAAAGTGATCGAAATGCCCATGGCTAAGTATGATGGAATTTATGGAATTGAAGTTTATTCCTAGTATTTCAGCGTTAGATAAAACACCATTCACGCTGGTTCCACAGTCAAATAGAATTATATTTTCATTGAGTGATTGGCCTTTGTTTTGATATGCCATATTGTAATTAGAAGTAACTCTAATCAAAGCTGAAAAACCATGCTCTGCTACGGGGGGAGGGGGAGGAAGAAATTGTTCATTTTTCATCATTGGAGGGCGAATTGCTATTAATGATGATGGTAACAACCTGTCCGTATAATTATCCACTAATAAGGTAATCGATAAACTGTCAATTTCGGGGAGAGTCACACACACAAATGAGAGTTTAATGAAATAAAGTTTTTCTATTCAAATTGAATCAAAAATGTCTAATCTGTGAACTTTATAGATTTTATTTTCTTGATGTTAATAAATTGAATCTCTTGTTTCTAATATTTGAAAAAACCTCATGGATTCCTATTCAAATATTCTCTTTTTATGCAAATTCTAAAACGGCTAGAACTAATTAGTTCAATCTGATAACAATTCTAAAATATTTTTTCTATGATGTCAATGATGTGAACAAACTCCCATCTAAAACAATAACCAAAATAATGAAATAGAGATCTACGATGATGACAATAACAAAAAGTATATTTTAAATGATTTACTCAAAAAAGAATACCATTATACTATTCTATACAATTCTTACATCAAATTACAGGAAGAGGTTGAGCAAAATCCTGTCCCTTTTTATTGATTTTTTGAATTGTAGTCACATAAGTTTGGAAAGTTTTTGAACAAAAAGTGCAGTATAGAAAATAGTGTAGTTTATAAAAATGAAGAATTATGAATTCGTCCGGATGTGGACATTATTTCACTTAGGATATGTAAAATCGACAGAAAAGGCATCAGAATCTGATGTGGTCCATTCGTTCACTTTGATTGACGTCTGGCGATTGCTAAAGCTAAGTTTAGTCTATGACTATCCAACAATTCTCGAATTATGGAATCTCTTGGAGGACTTGCAACGTGATGGTCTGATTTATATCGATGAGGATGCCGTCCTATCTAAATCACACCTATCTATTGCCTCTGAGGGTTTGTTATTTCTTATAAATGTCTTAAAAGAATCAAAGACAAATAGTGATGTAAATAGAATCAAGGAAAGATTGTACGAATTATGGGCTCGGGAGGCAAGACTAAAGACACCCTTTGCATCTTTTAGCCTTATTTCGAAAGAAGCCATCAAAGTAAGGCTAGAAAAATATTTGAAAGAGATTGAACAAGGGAAAAAATAAATGAATATATAATATAAGAATATGATCAACCAATTTAACTGATTCCAATGATTATGGATATAGATCTAGTGGTAGGAATCGGTATGTGTTTGGTGCTCTTTTCACATTTGCTTTACCTATGGCACTTTACTATGGCACTGTACCATGGCAGTATTTATAGACGCCAAAAATTCAGGACAAATCAAACTGCGATTTCAGCTTGTTATCATAGAAGGATCGATTTATTTATTTTAAAAATATAAATAATATGTGAGGATGAATTACCTAGATAAAGGAATGGAATTATAGAATAGTAACCATAAATACGGATTATACACTTTTAAAATAGTATCGGAGAATTTCCTGTTCTTAGAGGATTTTTTCTTTTGATATGTCCTTATTAATTGATACGTTGACTACCTCCTTAACTCTGCCAATTATTCCATCTTCTAGAATTACTTTGATTCCATGGGGATGAAATTTGGAATTGGTCAATATTTCCTTTACTATTCCTTCACTTATCTTTCCAGTCTTCTGGTCGCTTTTTTTTATCACTCTTACTGTTGATCCAATTTTGATAGTTTCTCTGTTATTCCCAGACAATGATATATTTATTATATGATCACATATAAAAGAAATTGAATGAGTCTATCTATGGGATTATTGTAAGCAGACTTTGGTTGATAAATTATTATGTTCATAATAACTAAGTCGCTCAAAAGGTTTAATCATGAATGATTCGAGTCATTTCTATAGTATTCTAAAATTTCCTCGGTTTTCTTGTCTTCATTTACATCTTTATCCAAATCCGTATTAGAGGTTAGACTAAATTTTATAAAATCTGTTGTAGTAATTATTCCGACCGGTTTAATGAGATCTTTATCTTCTAATGCCTCATTATTATCCATGTTTTGTTTTGAATCTTTAGATATGACGAGTAAATGTCTTACCTTGTTTTTTAACATCAAATCTGCCGCTTCTGAAGATGATAAATCCGCATTGACAGTAATTAGAGGAAACGACATTACTTGGCTCGCTAATAATTGAGTACTATTCTTGTCAGTAACACACACTTTTCTCGCAAGGTCCCTTTCGGTGACAATTCCTAGAGGTATGCCGAATCTATCATCCATCACTACAATTGAACTAACTTTTTTATCCCTCATCTTTATGGCGACCTCCTGTGCAGAGGAGGTAGATCCGACAGTTTCGAGTTTTTTGGTCATTATTTTGCTAATTTTAGTTGCTCCTGGGGTTGGCATTGGCATATACAAAGATTAAGCTGTATCCGTTGGTATAAATGCATTAACTTCATTTCCTTTTACAAACTTGTACAATACTATGATTATTTGTTTTCGTTCTGTAATTAATTCCATCTTGATATATCTGCACATATGTTTCAAATGATATAATCAATTCAAATCAAATCAAAAATTGACCGGCTATCTATTATATATCAAAAATTGTTCTGTACATAAAGAACATTAGATTAGGAGGTTTTGTTTTAGATTCAAGCCGAAATCCAAATGATAAAAGAAATTAAATAGCAATTAGGACATCTTATGAAATTCTGCCTTGCTTGGTGGTAATATAATAAAAAAAAATCTGAACACTTATTGATAAGCAAGTATTTCTTTTTATGACACAAAAGGTAGTACCAAAACCTACTAATTACTTTCAGAACATACCTCCTTTTATTATTACTATAATCATTTAGAAGCATTTGCAATCTTATTTAGTGCTCCATCTACAGAGTTACTTATACCATCTTTTGCGAATCCCTTTCCTAGGCCAGGAATTTTAGACATATCTAAGTTCCATACTATGCTAACTTCGGTCTTATTGGTGTCATCTTCAGCCTGTAGTAAAGATATGGTTTTTACTCCTGTAACGGCGCCTTGAGTTTGATTTTCAATAATTGTAAATTGTTCTGGAATAATAGTTATTATCTGGTGAGCCTTATTATCCATAAAGGGTGGTGCAGGAACAGTAACCTCTCTTTCTACAGTATTGTCTATTTTATTAATATTTTTTACAATTGAGATTGGCCAATAATCTGGATTCTTGTCCACGTTTGAAATGATATTCCATACTTTATCCTTTGACGCATTGACTATCTTTGTGGCGTTAATAGTGTCTGTTTGCTCTCCATAAGCTGTCATAGTGTTGCTAGGTCCAGCGAACAAAACAAGTAGTGTTGAAAATGCAATAATCGCTACTGTTGTAACTGATGCTATGGTGACGGTTGATTTCACAGATTTTTCTTTTCTTGATTTTTGTGATTTTATCATCCTGAAAATATCATATTTGATTATATTAACTGTGTTGGACCTTTGAGACGTAACTTTGTTCCCTAAGGTATTTTATACATAATCTGTTTGTTATACTGTGTTTAAACGATGGATTTGTACATACCAATGAAAATATTTACAGAATGGTCAAACGTAACCCTAATTGGACATATGAAAACATTTTGTTACCAAAAACAATTTGTCCTCTCTAATTGATTCATTGTGGTTCATGAATACCGTGATCGAATATTTATCAGGAAGGATATTCTCTTGAAACTTTGTGAATATGGTGAAATCAATCAGAGTAAGCTTATGAGTTACTGTGGTTTGAATAATGTTAAACATAAAGAAATCTTAGACGACATGGTCAGAAAAGGATTGATCAATAGAATGGAAGAAAATTGGGGTAGTAAAGTTATAATCAACTACAAGGCCTCAGAAAGAGGAAGACTAATTTTGAATGAAATTCTAGCACCTTATGAAGAACTATTTCCACGAAATATTGAAAAGGGGCGAGATTAATGAAAAAATCAAACAGCGATGACGACAACAACAAAGATAATTCTGAAAACAACAATACAAGATCAGATTCTAGTATTTTTTACATAATGGATGGGATAATTGATCAACTAAATAAAACCAAGAAACTTTTTATTATTATGTTACTAACCATTATGATTATTCCTCCGATGGCATTTATGTTAACATTTATGCTATTTGGATTTCCATTTCATGGTGATGACCACAATAATTGGACAAGAAATGGTTCTTGGGGGGATGACTCTAGTTCTAATTCTGGATTTAACTCTTCGTTTAGATACTTGCCACTAATTCCTGTCATTGTTTTTATCGTGTGGATGGGCATAGGGATCAGACAGTGGTTTGTCCTTTCAAAATGGGACAAGAAATATAAGAAATATAGAGAATTACAGAAAAAAATTGACAAAGATTTGGGCAAAGATGATACCTAACTGGCCAAATAACTTTCTATCATGGTTCTAGCGTCACTAAATTAACCTTTATTTATCCGTAAAAACGGTATTCTTACTGCATTTGAGAACTAATCAATCGAAATATAAATTGTCTTGGCACTTATAGTATTAGTGAGCCGATTGAAATTAGATGTTATCACGTTATTTGACTTTCTGTTGAGTATCTAATTGAATAATTTAGAGCCGATCAATCATATTTCATGTGGAGTGATATGTCGGTTAATTTGTATTCATATTAAGATTTTTATTTATTTTTTAGACATTCGTTACAAACCCAAACATTGTCAACATATTTTCCTTCTTTAATTTGGCCTTCTTTTTCTACTTCTGGTTCTATGTGATCACTGACGAAGCTACCACATTTACTACAAGTAGGTATTAAATTTCTGACCATGATTGTTTTTGAGATATGATGCTTCTTAAAAGTTTTGGTAAAACTATGAATTATCCGATTTGGTCGAACCATGCATTATTTAATATATCAATGTCATCGAACAGAACAATCTGAATATAGTGTAATTCATTAATTTGAGTGGTGAAAAAACGGATAATAAAAATTGTTTGTTAATAATCTGTCAATCTAAGATTAGATAATTGTCGACGATCTAAAAAAAATTTCATTCATTACTTGCCTATTAGCAGTTGCTCTTTTCAATCTAATTCTAAAACTGCTAGAATATTAGAATATTAGAGTATTGCAATCAGTTAGCAAATCCAATATATTTTTTATAGAATATCAAAGGTATGAATAAAACAAATATTCACAACCAAAACAAAAACAAAAACAAAAACCAAAACAGCAAAAATAGCAAACTCTTTGTCGCATCGATTGCAATAGTAGTAGCATTAACCCTATTTGTCAGTCCAATGCTCAATGTAGATG
>WHSX01000174.1 GCA_009379865.1 Candidatus Nitrosocosmicus sp. | reverse complement strand
CAAATAATTAATCTATGCAATACCAGCTAAATAGATTGAGTTAGGCGACAAAGCACTTATTTAGATAAGTTATTTGGTATTCAGATATATTAGGAAAATCGTCATGTTGTTATCTCATCTTGAACCATCCCAAAGAATCCTTCCTATCTGACAATCGATATGAGTATTGTTGCAAAAAATCAATATATATATTTGATCAGATTGATATCCCCAAAACAAAATATCATTAATGACTAGTATTATTTCTCAATATAATATTTAATAAGAGTTGCATAGACTTTTAATTAGGTTAAGAAAAATCTCACTGTTTTTTATGCAAGTGAAATGAATATTTCTTATATTATTGTAGAAGTTGAAATTATCATCCAAACAGTAACTATTGGGAATTATCTTGTTAATTTGATATTTGTTTATCCATGTTTCTTTTGAAAATATTATAACTTATTTAAGAAAATACTGTTTTGATTACATTGATATCTGTCTCTTTACAGTGTTTTTTATTTCCGAATTAGCATGCATTCTGGTCTAATCGTGGTAAAATCATGAAATCGTATCAACTGTGTCCAAATACCACTTTTGACTCAGCATTAGTGGTGGAGTTGACAGATTTGTAAAGGAGAAGTAGAATCTCATTAATCAATAATATATTTTGAGGGGTCTATTTTTACAGTTGGAATCTCGGGTTTCATGATTTCCAATTTTTTTAAAATAATATATGATATTACCCAATTTCGAAAGTTTTTCACGTTTGCAGGTATGATATACCAAGGTGCCCATTTCCTACTGCATGAACTTAATATCTTCTCGTAAGCGCCAATGTATTTATCCCAATTCCGATGACTTACTAGGTCACTTTCTTTTATTTTCCACTGTTTTGCGGGGTCTTGTATACGTTCTTGAAGTCTCTTTTTCTGTTCATCTTTGCTAATGTGCAAAAAGAACTTTATTATGGTAGTACCGTTTTCTGACAAGTATTTTTCAAAATCATTGATTTGCTCGCATCTGAGAATTATCTGATCCTTAGAAATTAAGTTATTGACACTCGGTTCAATAATATCCTCATAATGAGAACGATTGAAAATTGCAATTTGACCTTTTGAAGGTACTTCGATATGAATTCGCCAAAGATAATCGTGGGCCAATTCAGTTTCGTTAGGAACCTTAAATGACTTTACATAACAGTTTTGGGGATTTAATGCTCCCATCACTTGACGAATTGTTCCATCCTTCCCTGATGCATCAGGTCCTTGCAAGATAATTAATAAAGATTTACTATTGTCTGCAAATAGCTTGTATTGTAATTCTGATAACTTTTTAGAAAATTGTTCCATTTCTGTTACCGTATCAATTTTGCTTTTATTTCCGTTATACTGTGGATCCCAATTTTTTAACTTTAATTGATTTGTAGATAATTTGGTTGGATTAACTAAAAATTTTTTAAGAGGATCCATGATTGATCCAGATAAGAAGATAGTAGATTTAAATCTGTATCTATAGTACTTTTTATGAAACATTCAAATGCTTTAGTTACTTGGATAGTAGCTTATTGAGGGGTGCAGAAAATGATACCGATTTCCTCTATCTTCTAAAAATCTTGCTCTTGAATTTGGTTTCTATAAGAATAATATGAAATTCACCAAAGAATATTACAAATCTAGATATTTGTTTCGAAGGAAAATAATATTATTAATTATTATCCTACGGTAACCATATTTTGATTCAATAAATTCTATAGACTCCTATCGTACAATCAAAAAAGCACCCTCTGGACCCAGAACGATCAAAATCCTTAATTGAGATTGGTAAAATACTAATTTGCAAATTACATGATAAGTCAAAAACGGATATTTGAATAGGAACGACTGTATCAATACACAATAAGAAGAGAATAGAGAAGCAGTCATCCTGATAAACGAGTTTGTCGTAAACCCTACAGATAGAGGACAATTTCTTAAATTTTTTAGGAAAACGAACAAGTTTGTAAGGACATTATCAAGGTTTGTCACAGCCCTGTTTCAAAGAGGCATATCTGGAATCTAAATTTCTTTATCTGTAGCGTTTGGGAGTATCTAGAACATTTTTAGGGAGCACTTATTGACTCTGAATTTCAGTCAAGCGTGGCTGAATCATATCGTAATGATTGTGTCCCAGTACCTGTTTAAGAAAGTAGCTATAACCGGCATTAGCTTAGAATAGAAATCATCTCAGTTCATTATGATTTTCCTGAGCATATGGGAGTCAGTATTTCTAATGATATGAATCTCTTCATTTACTGGAATGTAGGAGGGTGCAGACCTATTATTGTTGGAAAAAATAGATTCAAAGCACAACAATCCCGTAGTCCGATTATTCTTCCTAAAATGAATATTTATTATACAGTGATAGATTTACCAGGGAAAGCAAAAATTTAGATAATATAAAAACATTGATTGTTATATATGCGAATTTCACCAGAAATGACAAAAGCAATTAACGAACAAATTTCTTCTGAAGCCTCATCAGCGAATGCATATATTGCAATCGGATCATGGTGTGAGCGAACCGGGTATGACGGTAGTGCGGCTTTCTTCTTTGAACAAGCTAGCGAAGAAAACCAACATATGCTAAGGTTCATTCATTATCTCAATGGAGCTGGTGCAGAAGCAATAGTTCCTGCAATAGATGAACCTCAAAATAGCTTTGATTCACTCAAATCTGCTTTTCAATTTGGCCTTCAGGGTGAGCAAACAGTATCCAAATCCATTTATGAGTTGGTCGATATGGCTGGAAAGGAGAAAGATTATTCTACATACTCCTTTTTGCAATGGTTCGTGACAGAACAAATAGAAGAGGAAACATTATTTCAGACAATTCTCCAAAAATTTGATTTACTCGGCGGGGACAAACTGGCCATTTATCAGATAGATCAATCTCTACCTTCTATTAGATCCCAGGTTATGAGTAAACAATCTCAACAAAAATAATATAGATTTCCGTACGGTTTTCTATAATCCATTTTCAATAAATGCGAGCCAGATGTGATTTAGATATTAGGATAAACACTTGGAGTCACTCCGAGTGACTCTTTTATATCGTACGTAGTAATATTCAAGTATGTACATTTGTAATCTATGCAGCAGGACATTTGGCAGAAAATGGAATTATGAAAGACATATGGGACGCAAACACGCAGCAAAAGCCTCCGTTCAAGGATTAGATAATCAAAAATTGGAGTCAAATGCTCCACTCAAAGCTATAACTAAAACGACCACCAAACCTGACTCAGAAGAGCAGATAATTCAACGAATGTATATTGACCTCCAGGAACTTATGGAAAAACTAGATAAATTCATGCAGGTAACTCCACAAACTAAAAAAAATCAGATGCTTTCTGGGTGTTTAACTACATCTTTATCTTCTGACAATCCAGTTAAACAACTAGAGGATTTGACCAATTCAGCGTATGCAAATTTTTGCAAACTTAAGTTGATAGAATGCATTGCAAAGGGAAACGGGATAAGGTTTCCAGCTGCAAGTGTCATGTTTGAAAATTTGATAACTAACAATTAAACGCGTATGAGGAAGGGATATCAAGATTTGACGGTAGTAGAGGATGCCTCCATGAATATTATCAAAGCAGGTCAAATCGGGACATTTACACTATGATTTTTCTTTTTTTGTATCCGAGAATAATCAAGCGTAATTGCATCTCGTAGCATATTAACCTTAATTTACTGAAGAATGAATAGTCATTTCTTTACCTTTACTTGCTTGTTATCTTTACCTTTACTTGCTTGTTATCTTTACCTATGCAATATTTAATCCATTATTTTTTGCAAAGTGAGCTGACGATCATGGGATTGTATATTATTGGAATTATTCTGATTATCTATGGCTAAGGTATGAAACAAACCTAGAGATATGATTTTTATGCAAAAGGGATAATTCCTTGTATTGTTCCAGTGCTCATACTTAACATATCGATACAGATGCTTGACTAAATTGGTCTACTTTTTCCTTAGATTTTAGTATATGCAAATGATTAACATTGCAAACCATTTGAATGCATTCTTATTATTTGTCAATATCTGGATAATAATTTAAAGTTCAATAGTTAAAAATATGTAACATACACTAGAAGCTCTTAAACAAGATGCATTTGTGCATTTATTATGAGTCTCAACATTGCGGTTATTATTAAATTAGAACCGGATTTTTCAGACGGAAATGTGAGTTATAATCCGGATGGAACACTAAACAGAGCAGAAACTAAAACTATTTTGGGACATCATAGTGCAATTGCAGCACAAGCTGCCTTTTATGCTAAAGTAAAATATGGTGCGCGTATATGTATCGGGACTATGGGTCCACCAATGGCAGAATTGGCTCTTAATCAATCACTATTACTATCTGACGCTGAAGAACTGCATCTATACAGCGACAGATCCTTTGCAGGTGCAGATACATTATCTACCGCAGAGGTTCTAAAAACCGGAATATCCAAGATGAAAGATGGCAAACCAATGGATATTGTATTTTCAGGATTTAGAGCATCAGATGGTGAAACGGGTCAGACCGGACCCCAAACGGCTTGGAAATTGGGTTATACTTTCTTAGGAAATGTAATTAGCTATGAATTAGATATTGAAAAACGAGTAATTACTGCATTACGCCTTATTTCATACGGGAATTATAACTTGATAGAACAGGTGCAGGCACCTTTACCCGTTTTTATTGCTATAGATCCATCTTACAAATCTCCTTTTGTTACAGTTTCTCAAAGATTAAGCGCTTCAAGATATCATAAAGAGGCTGTGACGAGATCGAGTAATTATAAATCTTATTTGAAAGTATTTAATGCAAAAGAATTGGGAGTTGATCCTAAATTAGTAGGGTTGCCTGGTTCACCTACAATTGTTTACAAAGTTGAAAAAATTCCAAAAATAAAATCAAATAGAAGTGCACAAACCATTGAGAATATTGACCCTGATGGGATCTCAAACATTCTTGAGAAAATCCATGAGACTATTACATGACCAATGTGAGTGGGGATAAGAACGAATGAGCGTGAACAAAATGAGTGAAAATATTACCAAGCCAGTGGATCAAACTGCCGCTTTGACTAAGCAGAAAGAGAAGGTTGAAGTTGAAGATATGGTTGACAACATCAATAAAAAGACTGAGACCAATAAATACAGAAACTTGTATGTAATTATAGAGCAAGTAGATGGTACCATAATTCCTGTTGGACTTGAAATGTTATCGGAAGCAAGGAGGCTTATGAACGATTTTAATAAAAAATATTCACTAAATGAAAAGGTTATTGCAGTAATACTAGGTAATGGTATTAAACATTTATGCGAGGAATTGATTTATTATGGCGCAGACGCTGTCATTTATGCAGACGACACAAAACTAAATTATCATATAAATAAAATATATACTAAAGTAATTGCTCAAATAGCTACCGATCTGAAATGTATTGAAAAGATATCGCCAGAATATTCTAAAGAGTTCAAACGACCTAGATACATGTTCTTTGCTGCTGATAGTACAGGACGACACTTGTCATCCACCGTTCTAGCTGAGCTTGAATCCGGATTGGCTTCTGATATTAACAAACTTGTAGTAGAAGATATCGACTTTAGACATGAACATAAGACAAAAGGACAAATGTTAACTTTTGAAAAAACACTAATGATGTATAGACCTGATTTCTCCGGATTTCTTTGGACTACTATTCTCTGCCTGGATAACAAAAATCCCGAAATAAAGAGGGATTATCATCCTCAAGCATGCAGTATTATTCCAGGTGTATTTGAACCATTAGAAAAAGATGTGTCAAGGACTGGGATAATTGAAGAATACATTCCAGAATTTGATACAAAAGATCTTGACATTAAAGTTCTAAGTAGAAATGTTCTTAAAGACATGATTGATTTTAACAGCTATAAAACAATAATAAGTTTTGGAAGGGGTATAAAAGAATCTCCAGAAGAGAACATAAAGTTAATAGAAAAACTTGCAAAATTATTAAATGCTGAAATTGGTATTTCTTTACCCATTTCAAAAAAACCATTTAAACTAAGTGACAAAATGAATTCGCTGTATATTACTCCAGAGAGGGTTATAGGAACGAGCGGTCAAAAAGTTGAACCAACTATTTACATTGCGTTGGGTATTAGCGGGGCCTCTCAACATTTAGCAGGCATGAAAAATTCTGGATTTATCATAGCAGTAAATCCTGATGAAAACGCTCCTATAAGGAATGAATGCGATGTTTTCATTAAAGGAAGGATAGAGGATGTTCTGCCAATCATGATAGAAGAGCTTGAGAGGGAAAAAATAAATCAAACAAAAGAGGGAGCTAGTGCCGTAGTTGGAACAGTTTGATGTTGTAATAATTGGCGGAGGTTCGGCAGGTTTAGCGGCATTAAAGCAACTATCATCGAGGGGCATTCAGTCAGTATTGATAGAAGCTGGATCCGCTGTAGGAACAAAGAACGTTTCT
>WHSX01000173.1:1905-6501 GCA_009379865.1 Candidatus Nitrosocosmicus sp. | reverse complement strand
ACAATAGTTACTAAAATAAGTAGCGAGTTCTGTGGGACCAAGTTCCTTGTGGAATAAGGGTTTGGTCAATCACAAGCATATCCACACTGATAAAGGTATAAAGTCAAATTAACATTATGAAATAACTATCATCTAAAATATTTGAAGTACATAAAAAATTACTCAAAACATCAAACTAATTACTATCTTTTGCATTTTAATTTAGCAAGCCTCTATATTGTCATAAACATAAATTTCAACCATTATTGCAAGCATCTGGGTCTATACATAACAAATAGTGAGTCTTTATTGTAGATTAATTAAACATGCTTCAATCTCAATGCATTAAATTTTTTTATATACAAAGATGTTCCATCCTTACCACTTTCAAATGAATCTCTACTGTTTCCTTCTACTGACACGACCCCTGAATAGAAACATGGGAATAGCCATCGCCTCAATGACCAAGTTCTTTAACTATGGGGTTGTCTTCTCCCTCAATAATTCCTCTTTCAAAACAGGATCACTTTCGTCACTGCTTGCATTCATTGTGGTCGTCATTCTAGCAGCACTCAGAAAGACAACATGAAAACAATAAGCCTTAAAGTTTTGACATTTTATCAAAAAAACTTTCGGATACATCTAAAATATTGTGGAATACAGAGGTTCAGATTAAATGATCACCAGTTTGGACCACCTAATTGGAAGAAAGAAAAATAAGAAAAAATACTTTTCTAATGTTATAAGTTTAGATTGGTCTCATAGTCTGGCGTTATTCTTCACAACAGCCACCCACATAACCACTTCCCACTATTTAGACTGGTTCAAACATAAGAACATCTATGCGAGTCTCGGGATTTGCATTTATGCAATTGATAACATAGTCAACATCAGGCGCCTTCGCACATTCGCTTAGTAATTCTTGCTGGTTAGGATAGAGAAATGTCTTAATCCACATTCCTACCATTTCGTAACATGTCGCTTTAAAATCTAGCTTTGAAAGACTGCAGAATTTGACCCCAACGTCTGTTTTTGCATCTGTCTTCATGATTGTCTTCAACGTTCCAACCAAACAATCATCATGATAGGTTGACTGATTTCCAAGATAACAAGCGGCGATTGATAGTTCTGGATTTGCGTATGCAAAGGGTGCTAACATTCTGCCAATACCTTGATAACAATATTTGACAAATTTGTCTGGAGATATATTATCGCATTGGGCAAATGCATCTGTGAGATTATATCCGAGGGTGAGATTGTTTCTTTCTAAATTATACTCCGGGTAATAGTAATAGCACTGAGGAGCAAATTTTTCAGTGGTTCTATCGCAAGGGGAATAAATGTCATTTTTGTCAAAATCGCCTTTTCCTGTTTCAAAGAAATATTCAGTGTTTTCCATAAATACACCTCTTGAGCATGCGCTCTGTGCCCATAGTGGAATAAATTCGTCACAACGATCAACTGCAGCTGTAGTGTTGTAATTGTATAATTTCACTAAACCGTGTCCGATTCCATGGATACAGTCCCGTTCGTGTAGCCAAGTGACGTTTTCTTGGCCTACAGGGCAAAGATGTGTAATCATGATCTGACTTTTATCTACATTGTGAACAAATTGTTCTCCCCCAAAGTAGCTTTGAAAGATTCCATGGTAAATTGAACCCCCACAAAGTACTGTAGCATAATTGAGTGCCTCCTTCAAATTTCTTGTATAATCATACAACCACATTCCAAGATGATGACCTTCATGATGACAAGAGTAATTGTTTTCATCATATGGTTGTACAAGATCCATAAAAGTTCCTAAAACCAATTGACGGCTTACTGTTTTATTGAGATCGTCTAGGGCCATCATAGTACAATGTTCGTCATCATCTTGGCATGATGCCATAATTTGTTCGGCAGAGGATTTGGATGAATTATAGACGGACGCATCATGTTCTCCTACGTTAGCATTCTGTTGGTTCTGCATCGACATGTTTGTGCCATGTTTGGTATGGTTGTCGATTGAATAAACAGGTACAATATTACCTAGAGTAAGAGCTAAGAATACCAGAGCTATTACACTAGTGAGAAAAATACCAGACATGAATGCTATTAGTTCGAAATTTCTTAAAACTTGTATTTAAGCAAATCGGAATTATATTATCCAGTCTTTTAACTTTATAGACAGATGTTATGAGTTTTGAATTATTCAGAGAAAGCATTTTTCCCAGACACTTCATATCTTGTAATATAATTAGATCTGTAGGCGTATTGGGAGACAATATTATAAACTTAGGCAATTAGACATTGCGAGGGGCCAATAGCAAAAACATTATTATTTTCTAACAAATGATCTCTTATTTTTTCTTTGTTCGAGATTTTGTGAAATGTCATAATTTTTTAGATCCTCTCCCTAGCAGAACTATATCATTGCGGGTTTGGTGATATGTAAAACAAATTTGACATAATCTTATTACCCTTAATATACGGATCCCACAGCCTTCTTTTAGCATCATCTTTCATTTCAAGTCTACTTTAAGCATAAACATTGATGCTCAAGGACGCCAAATTATCTCCACTATGTGAATAATTTTTTTCAGTCGATGAATAGCCAATTCGGTATTTCTAAAATTGATAACAATCGTTCTTACATTATTTGTTAGTTTAGTTTCTGAACTATTCAGATGAGATACTGTATGAGATTATATCAAATATCAACAATGATATTGAAATATCCCTAATTAGGACCTTCTTACTATGACAATTACCATCTATACATATTGCAGATTGATAAAATTCAAGAAACCGAATCAAAGGATTAAAAAAGAATTAAAAGTTTGTAAGGAAAACTAACAGAATCATAGGGCATAAGAATAAAATAAAAGCTGTCAACACAAAAATAGTCTCTTAGGATATCAAGATGGTCCTAATGGACCTGTCAAATAGCTCATTTCCTATGGTGTTTACCATCTACACAATCGATCTACTTCTCAATTAACCAAATTGTCCTTTTAATCTCCGGAGTCTGTTTATCTATACCTGTAGCATTATTCAGAAATGAGAAGCTAGAACTATTTGTACTATCAAATTGAACAATTCCATGAAACAATTCGTTTTGGTCGTTAATCATTCCAATGTCTGAAGAAATCCAACTAATGCTCTGTCCGTCTTCAGCCGTAATCACTCCCTTGGCTGCACTCTGAATTGTACCATCCAATAAATGAGTATTTATGAAGGTCATATTATTGGTTACATTACCCACGTTTTTCATAATTGCTTTTTCGATAGCATGATCCTCGTTTATTATAGGCGGGCCGGATGATAAATTTTTAGTTTCCAGGAAGATTCCTGAGTATGCTTGGTATATTGGAGCAGACAAATTCAAAGAGTTCGTTACTAACGTATTGAAATCGTGATTTGCAGTTTCATTTTCATTTTGATATGGTTGACTGAATATCTCTTTGTCATTTTGTAATAATGTACTAGCACTAAATAAAATCATAATAAATATTATTATTGATTGCATATCAATAACAATGAATAATAATATATATAATTGCTTTTTGACTTATTTGTCCGACAACTCTCATGTATTGGATAGGGGGAAATAACTATTATATTATGCTAAGATATTCTCTGAATTGTGATCTCTAACTTTATCGCGAGAGGCTACTCAAATACGACTTATTTGCACTTACCCTTGGAAGTCCAAATTGCAAGTTTATGCTAATCATTTTTGGATCGTTTAAATAATTTTATCGGGTATTTTTTCTTTAGAATTGACTACCATTTTTGCAACCAGAACAAAGGTCATAGCTGGATCTTGCTTGAGTGATATCAATTCGGATAATTCCACATTTAGTTTTTCTATAGTCCTCGTATTAATATCGTTATTGCATTTGATATCTTCTTTGGTATGTGAAACAAATTTGATCCGCTTCCCCCATTGAATTGAATAATTTACAAATTATGATTCAATTCATAGTTTCAGTAGGTTCCATACAAAATATGATAGAGGATTATACTTGTTCAATCCCGCTGTTGTAATGTTTGTATTAGCGATATCCGAACTGCAAAGAATTATAATACCTTTTTAGTAACATACTTAAAGGCAAGATAATAATTACGCAAGAGATTTATTCTTCACCGAATCAAGAATAACTTTCTCATTATTAGAAAATTTATCATACACGAAAGGTTTAGAATTTATCAATACAACAAATTCCAACATATAAGAATCTACTCATACTGTTACTTCTATATCAAATGAATCTCAAATTGCGATCCCCTCATCATTAATTGCTTTTGCAACTTCTGATAACAATCAAGATAATTACTACCAACCGAATCAGTAGGAAAAACTAACATCTAATGGACATGGTAACACAAATGTAGGGCTACCTGTAGATACCGACATCACAACCTACGAAGAGATTGACAATGGCGCATCTACAAATTATTAAACAAGATTTGACGAAAATGATCTACAGAACAATATGGTAATACTCAATCAGAGTTAGGTAAACTGGGGCTTATCAATTTTAATGTATCTTGTTCTAAATATTATTTTAAAAGCAGTTAAAAAAAAGAGGTCTACCTTTGACCTAAGGCTAAGTTACCTTCGTTGTTTTGGAA
>WHSX01000173.1:0-1895 GCA_009379865.1 Candidatus Nitrosocosmicus sp. | reverse complement strand
GGAACATGAAGGCTAAGTTGTTGCATCCAGCAATTGTAAATTCACCAGATACACATTGTGCATTCTGTTCGTTCTCTTGATCTTGTTCAATTGCTTGTTCTGCGTCATTAGATTTCTTGTGTTTTCCACCTGCATATGCCATATTATCGCCAAATGCTACTACTGAACCGATTAAGGCAGCTGCGATAAACATTGCAAAAAGTCCAACTTTATAGTTTTTTGTTATGTTACTCATTGTAATTAGAATGTATAAGTGAAATTACTAATATCACAGTTTAGACACCTGATACTGCAATATTTCTTTAAACTAAATGACGAGTAATTAATTCTAATAAATAATTTTATTATTTTCTAGCAGTAGGGGAGTTATTAGTATCGGAGGCGCACGGAAATAAGCATCTACTTAATTTTTTTTGATGCGATCTAATTAAATTTAATATAAGGCAAGATACAAGTTAGCGATAATCAGTATAAAATAGTGATACTCGAAGATTTCTCAGATTATCGGAAATATCTATCATAAGTTAAATAGAAAATACGATGTCTTAATTGTTGAAGTCATCAAAAAAGATGTATCTTCCGATTTGATATTGGAGACTTTTGGCTTATGAGATCCTGCAAAATAATATTCCACTGTAAGTAAGTGAAGGAGTATAAGGGCACTGATAATTATGATATCTACAAACTATCTTTAATTTAGATACATACAACCATCTACACTCATCCTGTGTTTTTGAATTGACAAGTAAATACCCGATCCCTTACTCACATAATGGGTTGTCCTTGAATTAAATAATAGAAAATATTCAACTAAAAGATGTTTATAGTTTAGATTAGTATTATTGTATTATTGAACTTTTTATTATATCTAGATTGAAAATATTACAAAACTAACTCCGATATTGCAAATAATTCTCAATATCTTCTCAAATTTTACTTTCCAGAAGGTTGGAAAGGTAATTCTTATTATAAAGTCCTATAATCATTCATCAAACAAATTGAAAGGGCTAGTGAGTCTTATTTTCGCAATGTCTCTTATTATCTTCATCTTTCTAGCTTTTATCGGATTTGGTTTAACGAATAATCGATCATTCGCTCAAGTGTCTGATCCAAACAATAGTGATAGCTGTATTAGTTATGAATCCGATGAGGATAGCGGTAAAAATGTAATTACCATATCTTGTTTACATCCTACGCATCTTACTGACATATACAACAGTAATCAAAATCAAGATGTTCTAAAAAGAGAAGAAAATTCCAACAATAATACTTGGATATTGGATTCAACCATTGTGGTTGAGAAAGGTTCAACATTTATGATAAATTCAAGCGATGCAAAATGGCTCAAGATATTAGCTGGAGATAAAAATGGGGATGGTGACCGAGATAATGTGAATTCTATTACAGTTTTTGGTAATTTAATTATAGATTCAGTAAAAATTACTTCGTGGGATCCTGAGAATAATGATTTCATAAAGTTTGAGGTTGACATATTACCTAGCAGGGAATTTGAACATTCAGGCATCGATGCCATATCAAGACCATATATAAAAATAGAAGATGAAACAACAGGTACTGCAAATATTACCAAATCAGAAATTGCCTATTTAGGTTATGAATGTGGTAGTGGTTGTTCTGGCATTAGCTACTATGGAAACAATGGAACAAGCATAATAAAAGATAATGAAATTCATCATAATCGCTTTGGGTTTTACTCTGTGGGTGTTGGCAATATGATCTTAGAAGATAATCATGTTTATGATAACTTTATGTATGGTTTTGACCCACATACGGCAACTCATGGCATGATAATTAGAAACAATACTGTGCATGACCATGGAGCAATGGGCATAATATGCTCTCTTGATTGTTACAATATTACAATCGAAGGCAAT
>WHSX01000172.1 GCA_009379865.1 Candidatus Nitrosocosmicus sp. | reverse complement strand
TGAATTGATAGAATCTGCTATTATAAGAATTACCGATATCAATTCGGGTGGGAAAATGCATACCGCAAGATCGAGAAATGACCAAGTAATATTAGACATTAGAATGAAGCTTCGGGATGATCTAAATCGAATTAGTGCTAATATAATATTGCTAATAAAATCATTATTATTGCAGGCAAACAGTAATGTTGATTCCATAATGCCTATGTACACTCATATGCAACAGGCTCAATTGGGTGTTTTTTCTCATTATTTATTATCATATTGCTTTTCTTTAACCCGAGACTTCGAAAGGTATTCAGAATCATATAAAAGGATTAATTGTTCTCCACTGGGGGCTTGTGCTATCGGGGGAAGCAGTATGAACATAGATCGTGAAAGAGTGTCCTCCATGTTAGGTTTTTCAGATATTGTCTATAATAGTATAGATGCGACGAGTTCACGAGATTCGTTGATAGAATTCGCTTCTGCCTCTCTTACTTGTATGTTAAACCTATGTAAAATAGCAGAGGACCTTATTGTTTGGTCTACATCTGAATTCGGTTTTGTTTTCTTGGATGATCGATTTAGCTCCTCCTCATCTGTAATGCCACAAAAAAAGAATCCTGATCCTATGGAACTTATTCGTGGAAAGACTGGCGTTGTACAGGGAATTTTGGTAGCAATTTCTACAATTATGAAAGGACTACCTTCAGGATATAGCAGGGATTTACAGGAGATAAAACCCTTGTTATGGAAAATTGCTTCAATACTTGAAGAGTCTCTATCTATTATGGCCGGTGTGATATCTACAATGAGTGTTGATAAAAACAAAATGTATGCAGATTCATCTAAAAGCTACGCAATATCACTAGACATTGCGGAACAACTTATCAAAAAAGAAGGAATACCGTTTAGGGAGTCTCACAAATTAATCGGTACTCTAGTAGATTATGCGGTAAGAAATGGAAATATCCCTCTGAATGTATTAAAACCCAGTGATATATCTGAAGCATTAGGACTAATTGACTATTTGAATCCTGACCTAACTCTAGAAAAGATTCAAAGTATAATCCAAAGTATGACTCCAGAAAATTCAATAGAATATCGCACTACCAAAGGTTCTCCTAATAAAAATGAACAAAAAGAGATGATTTCATACATGACTACAAAAATGAATGAATATGAGGAAATTCTTGAGGACCGTTCTAATAGGTTAAAGATTGCTAATGACAAACTTAATTTGAAAATAAAAGAATTTATTGGTGAGTCTCCATAACGTTTTAATAAGAGATTATTCTCTATTACTAAAAAATCTTAGATTTAAATTATCCCCTCAAATTACTTATATTGATGTCAGAAGTACACTCACAACCTAATCAACAAAACAAAGAAAATAGCCCTACAAGAGATGCAATATACATCGGTAAAAAACCATTGATGGCTTATGTAACTTCAACACTTATTCAATTGGCAAATCAACCTTCTGTAACTATTAAAGCGCGTGGTTTAAGCATTGGCAGAGCTGTGGATGTATCACAAATTATACTAAAGAGAATGGAAAATGCTGGTTATGCTATTGGTGATATCATTATAGGATCTGAAACCGTTCAAGCTGAGGATGGCCGAACAAGAAATGTTTCGACAATAGAAATTCAGGTAAAAAGAAATTCTTAAATACCTGTAGTTTACTTTTTCTCCCTTTGTGCTATGGAAAAAAAAATTGCAGCGATATTTTTAGCACATATTAACCCTTTGACTGTTTCGCATGAGTCGATTATCCGGAATCTTTTACAGAATTATAGTGTTTATATTTATCCGGTAAGGTTTTTGAAGGATGGGATAGAAGTAAATACACGAAGTTTCCCATTTTCTTACGAAATTAGAAAACAAATGATATCGGAATCCTTTAATTATAACAAAAATATTCATGTTCTTGGAGATTATGCTTTTCTTTCTCCATACATACAATACTTTCCACCATTTGTATCCCCTGCATTTAAAAGATTAAAAAGTAAGATCATTCTTAATATCCAAGAAAATTCTTATATAACATACACTGGAGATAGAGCCGAACGGGTTCTGTTATCCCTTTTTGGTTTTAATCCAGTTAAAGCTAATAGACAAGTTGTCTCGTCGACGAATGTAAAAAATCTTTTATATAAATCGGTTTTATCCACAGAAAATCTAAACCCGAATGAGGGATCAAAAAGCAATGATCTGAAATGGCATGAATATGTTTCCCCTAAAGTCGGCCAAGTGATAGAAGACAACTGGGAAACTATAAAAAATTTTTCCATCACAAAGGATGAAACTATACGTGTTATGGGCATGAAATTCCCAAAAAATGGGTTTATTTAAGTTGATTACTGTAGATTTAACACTTTTATAGAAGTAAAAAACTTGCAAATCTATGAATACTAAGAATGCTGATTTTATTTGGTTTGACGGTGAATTCAAATCATGGGATTCTGTTACCGTTCCTATTACGACTCATGCGTTACACTACGGAACGTCAGTCTTTGAGGGCATCAGGGGATACTCAAATGATCAAAATCTGTTTATTTTTAAACTTAAAGAGCATATGCAAAGATTACTTCAATCCGCAGAGGTCTATTCTATCAATTCAAACTATACTCTTTCTGAAATGTGTGCATCTACTGTTGAATTATTAAGGAAGAATAATATTAAAAAGTCTTGTTATATTAGGCCACTATTATTTGTAGGATTACATGGAATAGACCTTAATGTTACTAAACGCTCCCCTTCTCATCTAGCCATTATTGCTTTCCCTTTTGATAGATATTTTCCAGAAACCGGGATAAGAACGTGTATTTCTTCATGGAGACGAATAAATGAGAACTCTACTCCACCGATGGCAAAAGCTGGAGGAAATTATATGAATTCAGTGTTAGCTACTCAAGAATGCAAAAGAAATGGGTATGATGAATCGATATTACTCGATTATTATGGCAATGTGAGTGAAGCACCAGGAGAAAATATTTTTCTAGTTCGAAATAATAAGATTTATACCCCATCATTATCGGATTCCGTCCTTGAAGGAATAACTAGGGATACAGCTATCACGATAGCAAAGCATCTTGGTTATGATGTATGCGAGCGATCAATTACCCGTACAGAATTATACATTGCCGATGAAATATTTGTTACAGGTACTGCGGCTGAAATTACTCCAATAATAAGCGTGGATAATCATAAGGTTGGAAACGGAACAGTTGGCGAATTTACAAGAAAAATCTCTGACTACTACCAAAAAATAGTGGTATCTCAAATACCCGGTTTTAATACGTGGGTTACTCCAGTATGGTGAATTCAATGTTATTAATTCTACAATCAAGAAAAAATAGTGTAAATTTAGGAGATGTTGAAACAATTGGATAAAAAATCAATCAAAATTGCCGTAATTGGAACTGGTGGCTGGGGAAAGAACCACGTACGTGTATTAAACGATTTGGGAGTATTATCTGCAATATGCGATTCAGATTGGAATAGATCTCAACCCCTAGCAAAAAAATTTAAGATCAATAGCTATTCAACTGTTGAACAATTACTTGAAAAGGAAACTTCTCTTGATGCATGTCTAGTATGTACTCCTACCAAAACACACTTTCCGGTTGCGCAAGAAATAATTAAACATGGGATAAATGTTTTTGTAGAAAAACCATTATCTTTCTCATCAATTGAGTGCGAAGAACTTACAAAATTGTCAAAACAGAATAATGTAATTTTAACCTCTGGATATATAGAGCGTTTTAATCCTGCTGTACAGGATCTCAAGCAAATTATTGATGACAATACCTATGGGGAATTATTAATGATGGAATTTCATCGGGAAAATAGAATGCCCATGCATATAAAGGACGTAGGTATAATCTATGATACTTCGGTTCATGATATTGATACTGCTTTGTTTATTTTTGATAGCAAGCCAGATGTCGTTTTTGCTCGTGCAGGTAAGAAGTTTCATAATTCTGAAGATTTTGCAACAATAATGTTAGGATTTCCCAATCAGAAAGTAGCAATAATTGCATCTAATTGGATTACTCCAAAAAAAGTTAGAAGATTTTCAGCTGTTTGTTCTGAGGGAACCATCACAGGAGACTTTATCACTCAAGAAATAAAAATAGATGATGAGAACCAAACACTCATTCCACGAAGGAATATCAGAGAGCCATTAACCTTAGAACTTGAAAACTTTGTTAAAGCTTTATCTGGGAATATTACCAAGTACCTAGTAACTCCTGAAGATGCGACTGCCGTAACAAAAATAGCTGAGGCAGCTTTAATTTCGAGCAACACTGGGACACCTGTTTACCTTTCTTTCTGATATACTCCCTTATCTGCTGATAATATACATATTCTGAAATACGTCTTGAATTGTAATGTTCTCCGATGAAGATAATGTGTCGGTAACTAATACTATATTCCTTGAAGATATTAATGCTCCTTATCTTTGTCATTTTGGCTGCTTAATTTGCTGACTCAATTCCTGCTCCTCATCTGATAAGTAAATTCGTATTGTAAGTTAATTATAAATGGACTGCGATAGAAATCTAATTGAATTAGAATGTCTGAAAAAAAAGAAAGTTCTGTAATAAATTTCATTTCTCCTAAAGCAACGATTGGCAAAAATGTTAAAATATGGCATTTTGCGTATATTGGAGATAATTCCATTGTGGGTAATGATGTTATGATCGGCTCACTTACTCACGTGGATTACAATGTTAAGATTGGAAACAATTGTAGGATAGAAGGTTCTGTTTATATTCCACCACTTACAGAAATTGGGAATGATGTTTTCATTGGCCCTGGAACTACCTTTACCAATGATCCTTATCCTATGAGCAAAAGAATGATTGGGGTGATAGTTGAGGATGGAGCAATCATTGGAGGTAGATCCATTATTAAAGCTGGTGTAACAATAGGTAAAAATAGTGTAATTGCAATGGCGTCTGTTGTAACTAAAGATATACCTCCGGATGTAGTGGTAATGGGACATCCGGCAAGGATAAAATATACTAGGTCGGAATACGATGTAAAAAAAACCAATTGGGATGTTTAGTATTTCCTTCTATTCCATTTTTTATACTCTTAGCAATTTTATATTCTAAATTAGATCCTTTTTATGTGGACAATTTCATGAAGTCTGGCGTAATATTGAACGTGGATGGAGAACAAAAGATACAAATCTCAATTGATGCTTCATTCATATTCAAATTTTCTGCATAATGCTGATACTATAATTCCATTGTGTTAAAAGTAGAATTTGCGGCTACTAAAATTAACTTGTAGTTAGGATGACGATGATTGATATTCTTTTCCATTTTGTCAATTATTTTCTTATAATCTGCACTTGAACAGGCAATTATGATGTTGTTAGTAGAATTGGGGATATAACTTTCAACGTCTTCGATTTCTACTTCTGCGATATAATCTCGTAGTTTTGATTCCAGTAATTCTCGAATAATTGTTTTGTCTCCTCTTATTTCGTGATTATCAATCGTCCAAAAAATAGAAACCTTTGTTCTACTGGCCTTTATCTCTCTGAACTTTAGTTGACTTCTTGTTTCGTCAACCAAGTTTTTTATGAATCCTTCAATCGACTTTATTGTCCCATTTACTACATAGCTTAATGCAGTGGAACTAGATATAGACAAACCAATAATCCTTAGATCGAATAAGCCATTTGCTATTTCATCAAAATATATTGAATCTATATTTTTGTAAAAGATTTCTCGTTTATCTTCTTTTGATTTACCTAATTTTGAAATTTCATTGATGCATGTTAAATTTGAGTACTTGTTTATGATATTAATCGAGTATACCAATTCTGCAGATGTTATACTTGCTAACTTGATTTCATTTTGAATGTGATTGTTCTCATTAATCAAATCAAAAATGCTATTTAAAAATAAATTTTCATTTCTTTGTTGATGGGAACCTAATATTATTTCAGATGTCTTGTCTGAATTTATTGGATTATAATAATATGTAACATCTGTCCCAACAATTAAGCCTGATTGATGTTCAATGAGTGTGATTATTTCATTATTTCCTCCAATACCTAATGGAACATTAATTACAATTACGGTATTTTTCCTTAAATGTGTAATTATCTCTTTAAATTTCAAAATTATTTCATTCTTTACATCTTGATTGACTTTTCTTATTCTAGGTACAAAAAAGACTATTGGAGCATTCCTAATTGCTTTGTCGAAAGGTTCTAAATTCAATAGTAGCTCTTCGTCATTTAAGAAGTTAATATGTGGGTATTCTTTTACAATTTCAGAAGTGAGAATAATTCCCAACCTGGAATTTTCATCAATAATAATTACTTTTGATTGTTTGCGGAGTATCTTTTTTGCAATTTCATAACCCTCAGTACTTAATCCATATATCACAATAAGCTTGTCCTTAGGATCACTCTTTTCCGTATCCAGATTTTCAATATTCTTTCCATTATTATGATATGTATAATTTGATAATATTTTAGGTTCCTCACTAATAGTGTCATTTGGTTTATCTATAT
>WHSX01000171.1 GCA_009379865.1 Candidatus Nitrosocosmicus sp. | reverse complement strand
GTGACGGCGCCTATATACACCCATTCCGGAGTACTGTGCCCCACTAAATTTTACCTCCAGCTTTATCAATATTTTTGAAACGGGGATGAGATTCTCTAAATCTCCAAGAAATATACACATTCAAACCCTGAACTACAGCCCCAACAATAAAGGCTGCAACCATCATTCTATAGAATAAACCCCAGATTTCAACTCTACGGATTACAGTCTCCCCACCTTCAGCAGCATAAACTATTTGCAGTATACTTTGAATACCTACTACAGCCATAGAACTAAATATGAAAATCAATAACATTTTGTTAACAGAGGAAAAAGCCATACCTTAATCTCCACTCTCTTTGGATTGGTGAATCTATCTGTCATTTAAGGTTTTTGCTAACGTTGATTTGATGAATGGCAAACACGTAATCAAACAAAATAATGAATGAAAATAAAACGAAACTTGAATCAATTAAACTCGAATGAAAATATCAAAATTCAGTGAGAAATCGTTCCATATTTAAGATATTAAGGCCGCATAATGTTAGATTATCTTGATAATTCTTTAATACATTAATGGAAGCATTTGGGACTTGAACACTATATACCGATGATGGCTTTATATTCATAGCCAGCGAAATCGCAGCTTTGATGGGATCCAGATGAGAAATCAAGAGTATGTTTTCATCTACATGTTTTCCGACAAATTCTTGCAATAAACTTCGGATTCTTACCCTTACAGAACCAAAGGATTCAACTTCAAATTCGAGTAAGGAGTTTTCGTCATCGTTATCTGAATAAAATTTTGCAAACAAATCACCGTGAGCAGATAAGACATCATCATAGTATAGGCCAACTAGTTTACCTAACTCGATTTCAAATAATCTTTCGTCTAATTCGAAATCTAACCCTAGTGTAGCTGATGCAATTTCTGCTGTTTCTACAGTTCTGATTACGGGACTAGAATAGATTTTGTGGATCGGAATCGTCTTTAGTAATTCGCTACTTTGTTTTACCTGTTTTCGACCTAATTCGGTCAAATGAGATTCAAGGTTTCTCCCAACTAACAGTCTTTTGACATTGTTATAGGCTTGACCATGCCTCATGAAAATAATAAGTGACATAATTTACTTAAAATATATTAAAAATTATTTCAATATTAAACTATTCATAAATATTCCAGTAATTGTAATTGTGTGGTGTAATCAATCATTTCTTTAAAAGATTCTTTTGATGCATGCTTTAAAGACACCAATAGCAAAGGACGAGATATAGGACTGATTGTCAATGAGAGTTGTAATGTCAAATCTGTGAAATTAGTATTCAAATTGATTCAATGATTGAGTGGACGATTGTATATTAACCTAATAGTAGGACGATTGAATAAAGGATGAAAAAGCATAGACAAAAATACTAAAATCAGCTGCAAGTGCTCTTGACTGTGATTTTCACAGACTAGATTTCTCTCACATCATAAGAAAAAGATATCTAGATAAATGAAATGATTTAATCCTAGAGTTTGAATCCACATGTATCTTCTCCAAACGTGCTTTAATATATTAGAACTTAATATCTAACACATTAATATGAAAGTTGGAATCATTGGAGGAACTGGTGGCATGGGTGAAGGGTTTGCCTTAAGATGGTGTGCTACCCACGAAATCATACTAGGCTCACGAGATAAACAAAAAGCTCAAACTGTTTCAGAAAATCATATGAATAATATAAAAAATAGCAGATACGCTGATAAAGTCAAAGGAACTATCAGAGGCAGCGACAACCTCTCCGTAGCTAAAGAGAGCGACATATTGATACTTTCCATCCCTTATGAAAATATCCAAAGCACGTGTAATGAAATAGCAAACATTATTGATGACAATTGTATTGTAGTTTCACCGATAGTTCCTATGAGTAGGAATCAGGATGGATTTTATTATATTCCTTTTCAAGAAGGGAAAAAATCTGCCGGGACTATGGTTGCCGAAAATTTACCAAAGTGCAATAAAATAGTTTCAGCCTTCCATACAATTTCTGAAATAAAACTTAAAAATATAGAATCTGCACTTGATGCCGACACTTTTATTTGCACTGATAACAAAGAATCCCTAGCTAAAATCTCTGATTTAGTATCAGAAATAGATGGCCTTAGGTCGATTTATTTAGGCCCACTCTCATTATCTTATCAAGCGGAAGTTATGACTCCAATGATACTTAACGCTTCGAAACAGAATAAGTTAAAACATCCAGGGATAAAGCTGGTATAAACATTAATTTTTCATATAATAGCTTTTAAAATGGACTTTGATAAAATAGATAAGAGGATAAGAGATAGACGAAAAGAATGGATGTTCCCTCTTGGGATACTATTCATAATAATGGCAACCATCATCTTAATAAGAAATCTTATTCTCATATCAACAGAATTAGGACCAGAATTTTTTGTTGATAATTTTTTCAACTCTGAGATAACTAATGAAAAATTTGTGGTAGTAATGTACGCGATAGGTCTAGTCCTTGTTTACTTTGGGAGGAGAAAGAGGCAGGATAAATTTCTATGAATTGAAATACATAGTCTTCAACAGTACAAACGACAACATCATCATACCGGCTTTTTTGTGATAAAAGTTTGTATTTTATCCATAGATTTTTCTAATATTTCCTCTTGTGGTAGATATACAATTCTAAAATGACCCGTTCCTGAGCTTCCAAATCCCGACCCGTGGACTGTTAAAACGCCAGTGGAATTTAACAAATCAATTACAAATTCCAAATCATTTTTCCATCTATTTCTCAATTCAATTTTCGGGAACATATAGAAGGCACCTTTTGGTTTGGTGCATTCCAAATCATCAATCTCATTAAGTCTTTTGTATACCAAATCCCTTCTTTTCTTTAATTTCTTTACCATGATAGGTAAATGTTCCTGTGATCCATGTAAAGCAGCGTTTGCAGCAATTTGAACTGGAAAGTTGGATGCGATTCTAACACGTGCAAGTTTAAAAATATTTTTCCTTAATGGATCGAGTTGTCTGGAATTGTTATTCATGCATACATATCCGCACCGTAATCCAGTCATCAAATAAGTCTTGGAAAATCCATTGAGAAGTATAACTGGGGCATCCCCTGAAACATTCCCAATCCCCATAAATTCTTCATCAAAAACAATTTCATCGTAAATTTCATCACAAATGATATACAAGTTATTTTCGGCAGCTATATCTACCAAAGATTTTAGACTTTTACGGCTGAAAACTTCACCTGTAGGGTTATTAGGATTTATGATACAGATGGCTTTTGATCTTGATGAAATTTTATTTTTTATTTCATCCAGATCAGGTGTACCGTCTTCATGTATCCCAAATTCAGCTATGTTGCCCCCATAAAACTTTGCATAGGAAGAATATGGAGGGTAATAAGGTCCAGGTAACAAAACCTGGTCGCCATCTTCAACAATAGAACCCATAACCATATCCAACCCCTCTGATACTCCATTCGTAACCAAAACGTCCTCAGGGGTCAAGTCCAGACCTTTTTTCCCTTTTTCCTTCCCTACTATAGATCGTCTAAGTTCATTCCAGCCCTCAGAATCAGTATAATAGTCATTATCACTAGCAAGCGCATCCACTAGCGCATCCTTAATATGCATAGGAGTCTTAAAATCAAAAGCCACAGGGTCACCGATGTTTAAATACATAATTTCTTTTCCAGTTTTTTGATATTCTCTTGCATGTAACATAACATCTCGAATTGCATATTCAACTCGACTAATCCTATCTGATATTTTCATTAGCGATCTAGTTCCAATTATATCTTTGATTGAATTAATATTTGTATTTTATTAAAATTGATCATACGTTTTATGATTCAGTATGCAATTCAACATAGTTAAACGAAGGTTCAGAGTTGACCATATTTAATCAGGTTTTTTAAGTTGACAATCAACATAATCGATGTATCGCCTTCTTCACTAGGCAAAGAAAATCTAGCAAAAGGATTATAGGAATTTTAGTATACTAAAGTACCTTCTGAAGCAGCAAGTAAAATTCTCTGGCATTGGAAGTTAAACTGAATGGACAAGATTTACATCCATTAATAGAATGTATTACGCTAAGGATTAAGAAACTTCTTCTTTTCAAATTGAATATAAACCTCAATCAGAAAAGAGTATATTTTTTCTATTATAGTAGGATCAAAATTCAATTCTAGTGAATATCTTGAAACCTTATCAATAATTTCATCTATCCTCTTTTTGTCCTCTATACTGGAATAATCGCTCTTGAATTTCGCGGCTTGCTGTACATATTTACCTCGTCTAACTAATAATGAAACAATTTCCATGTCTATTAAATCAATATTTTTCCTAATTTCGTCTAAAGAAGAACAATCAACCACATCCAATTTGATTATTTATACACGGAACTTCATTTAAAGAATTAAGATTGGATGTATCCAAATCCAAAGTAATAGATATGAATATAAACATTGTTATCATTAGTATAATATGATTAATGTAAATACGATTAAACGTATGATTATGAAATGTATTTACGAGGAAAATACAAATGATAAAGTTAAATTATTTATCAAAATTAACAAAATTCTCCCACGGGATTTAAAGATAGAATCACCCACAATGATAACAAAGGATTTCATAGATAAGAGATTGTATAGCCTAGCAGCTAATTTGGAATAGGAAATAACTATCAAGATTTCAAGACCCAAGCGATTTCGTTTAAAATAATAACGATTTCATAGCAAAAAAAAGGATTGTAGCATCAATTCAATCTTTTTCTCCCCTAGGAAATAGGAAACTTTATGAAGAAAGTGTAAATATAAATTGTTTTCAATGCTAATAATTGCTTTTTTCCCTAGCAAAGTTCGAATTTTATGGTAGGATCTGAGGTTAAGAAAATTGGTCAAAAACTATAAGGGGGTCGGGGATGAGCTTCAATGCTATTGCTAACCTATGATGAAACGATCCGCATCATCTTTTTGTATTAATTCATAATTCCGTCAATGAGGTGTAAGGTATTTTTTATTTGACATGTTTCTCAGAGTAGATAACTATCTGGTTTAAGACTTACTTGATTTGAAAAAACAGGAAGTTGAAATCAACCGTTTGGTAATAATGTAGCAACACATTGAAAAATCAAAATATCTACATTAGCCAAATTTGGACTTTAGCGTGATTATTTAAATAACGTAAACCACAACTTCTGTTGTGGAAATACCGATTGAACAAATTTTACAAGATTTTGCAGTTATAATGATAATTGCTTCAGTAATGACTTTGATTTTTTACAGACTAAAACAGCCTGTAGTTATTGGTTTTATTGTTGCAGGTATTATCATCGGTCCTTATACTCCACCTTTTAGCCTTATTCATAATTCAGATGTCCTTAATTTATTTGCTGAAATGGGTGTAATCTTGTTACTCTTTTCAGTAGGCATGGAATTTCCCATACGGAAACTAAGAAAGATAGGTAGGAAAGCCATCATCATTGCTACTAGCGAAGCCTTCGGAACATTAGTTATAGGATTCTTTACTGCACAAGCACTGGGACTTGGATTCTATGATAGTTTGTTCATAGCATTAGCGATATCAGTAACAAGTACAGTCATCGTGATGAGAGTTTTAGGAGAACTCAACATGATGAAGGATGAAGCCGCCACTTTGATACTAGGCACCGCAATCATAGAAGATATTCTCGTTATCTCTTTGTTAGCTATATTCCAATCTGCTGGAGTGAGCGGAGATATTTCTGTCAATGAAGTCGTGATATCAATAGCAATTACTATTGGATTTATTGCAGGAGTACTTGTAGTAGGATCAAAGATAGTTCCAAAATTAATAGACGTTGTTGCAAGAACCAATCAACATGATGTATTAATTGTCGCAGCCGTCGGCGTTGCTTTTGGATTTGCGTTCATATCTTTTCAGTTGGGAATATCAGTAGCAGCTGGAGCATTCTTTGCAGGCGTCTTAATTGCAGAGTCAAGGTCACATGCTGTAACAAGTGTTTTGGCTACACCCGTTAAAGACATTTTTGCTGCATTATTTTTTGTCTCTGTTGGAGCACTGATGGACTTTAAACTTATTCCACAGTTTATAATCCCAGCATTAGTCCTAATAGGGGTTTCAATAGGTGCAAAATTCTTAACAGTCTATCTATCCTCTAGAATACAAGGTGTGAGTAAGTTATCTTCAAGCCGTACCGCTGTAGGATTATCTTCATCCGGAGGAGAAATCGCATTAGTAGTAGCAAAGGGTGGAATAGACGTCGGAGCTGCAAGCCCATTCATATTACCAATGATAGGAACTATGACGATCATCACCACATTCATTTCACCTTATGTTATTAAATATGGTTGGAAATTCACAGAGAGATATAGAAAAGATCAGGACAAAGACAATGGATTACCACAATCGGGCACAGGAAGCAATTCAGATGCGCATTAAATATTGGATTAAATCAGAAAACAATTTGATCGTTTCTATCATAGTGTTGTTTAAGACATATTGCGAATCCTACATGACCGCAGTCATCAGTATCACAGGTGATACACCAAGGCATGCTTTCTCTGTAACTAACTATAACCGAACTAGAAATATTCTTATCGAATAAAATCACATATTTGTTTTCGAAAAAATCCTTTACTACTATTAGACAGTCTTTTGATCCCATATCTTCTTCTTCCATTAGCCATTTCATAAACTCCATGGTACCAAAGTCAAGAGTAGACATGGGGTGATTGTTTTCAATT
>WHSX01000170.1 GCA_009379865.1 Candidatus Nitrosocosmicus sp. | reverse complement strand
CCTCCCCTCCCAACTACGCCATAGTATCAGCTCACTGCCAATAACAAACTTTAACAGATCCCATTTATTAAAATTTTTTGATAAACCATTAGGTCCTGTTCATTTAACGATAAGTCGATAGCTTGAAGACGTCTTATTCCATGCAAGCATTATAGAAACAAAACGCTTCTAGAATATATCTATAGGGGTCTATACCTGTGTACTTTTCATTTACAAGCTTCTACTAATTGATAATTCATGAGTAAAGTAGTCCGAACCTTAGAAAAAAATCAATTAAAACATCAATCAATCATAAATTATTTCATTTTCTTTTTTTCATTACTTTTTAGTTGCTGTGTTAAAAAATCGAATTTTCTTACAAATTCTATACCTTTCAAAGTTATCTTGATTGTTCTATCGTAACGGTTAATTTCTAATAAACCTGCTTCTTGCAAAGTCAAAATGTATTCATTTAATTGAGTAAAGGATATCAAAAGTTCACTGTTAATTTGATCTATATCATGATGCGGGTCATTTATGGTATTACAATACTTTAGAATGTTGTAATATAATTCTAATCTGCTTCTCCTACTTCTAACCGGCTTTTTCTCGATCTTCAATGCTAAAACCATGTGATCGTTTTTTTGTACCCTTTATAAAACAGAAAAACTTTATTCACTGAGCAAAAAAATTGAAAGAAAAGGTAGTTATCTCTGTGCTAATGCGTTGTTTCCGTTATTTACCTGATTTTGAACATTGATGTTATTACCAGAACCTACTGTGTTTCCACCTGATACAACTTGACTGTTTTGGCTAGAGGATTGTGATAGACCTATGCCTTGTGAAGCCTTGTTACTGCCCTTTCCATTTCCGTCTTGTGCTAATGCGTTGTTTCCACTGTTTTGCTGGTTTTGAACGCTAATATTATTGCATGAAGCACTAGTACTTCCGCCAGAAACACATTGTGAATTTTGATTAGATGATTGTGATTGACCTATGCCTTGTGAAGCCTTGTTCCCACCGTTTTTATTATCGTTATCATGTTTTTTGAAGTATTTTTTACACCAGTTTTTACTATGATCTTCTCTGCAATCACTCCAGTCTTTATACTTCTTTTTAGCAAATGCATTTTCAGACATAGCAGATGGTGCTAAGATTAATGCCAATGCCATTACTACTGCTGTTGATACTAGTAATGTTTTCCTTGTGTTCATTCTTGTAAAATATCTTATTATAATTTAATATATATTAGGTATTTCAAATCCTTATATGAATATCTTCATGTAGTTTTGAATAGTAAAATTTTCCTTTTATTATAATTTGTGATACATTTATCTAAGCAAATTTTATACTATAGTAACAAAATTTGAAATAATTGCAATAGAGGACGTTGATTTGACAAAACCTTATTTAGTATGTGCATTCATGGGTTAACTTATATCAACTTTGTTAACAAAACAGGGATATGACAATAGATCCAGAGTTTCCAAAAAATCACAAAGTAGTAGGAAAACATTCAACTGCAGATGGAGATTATACTCATTTGGTTTGGGGACCAGGAAGAACAGATGCAGAATCCTCTACCAATAAGGAAGTTCAAGATGCATACAAAACAAGAGGGGAAGAATATCTCCCCTTGGGCGTCCATGGAACATTTGTAGCGGTAGACTGGGATTCATGTATTTCTGACGGAGCATGTGTCGAGGCTTGTCCTGTTCAAGTATATCAATGGTACAGGTCAGAACAGGATGTTCCAGCAATAGAAATGGTAAATGCGGTAAGTGAAGGGACCGGAGATGATCAGAATAGAGAAGGCAGAAAAGATTATACTGACAAACCAGATCCCATTAGAGAAAAAGCGTGTATTTGGTGTATGGCCTGTGTGACAGTATGTCCCACTACTTCCATTAAGGTCGATGAAGCTAACTTACCCGTTCACGAAGAACAAGTACAGGCATTTGTAGATAGGTAGTATTACCACTTAGTATCAAAAACAAGTCAATTCTTTTCGAATCATGACATTGGTTAATGTGATTAGCTAGACACAATTCTAGTCGGATAGTTAATTAAGAGATTTGCAAAGGAGATACTCATAGAAGCAGTATATAACGTATAGAATATTGCTCAACAAATGAGGTATATATCAATGATTCCATTTGTCTCTTCAACCCTGCAAATAGGACTCAATATACCCATTATTAAACCAACTGGTCCAGTTGTGATTTTACTGGAGTATCATAAAACAACTAAATTGATTTCTTTAACATAAATATTTATTAAAATAACCGTTCCCATTTACCTCATGGATTCGAAGCCCCACTGAATATCGAACATTTTGTACGTTCCCATTTATCCCAAGTATTTAATATATTATTGCATATTAAATATCAAATACTTAGAGATTCAGACTCGTAATAGATATATTACGAAGCCCACCGGGCCCGCTATCTGTTTTAGTAACAGTCTATAATAACATTGACAAGGTGATATTTCCTGAATCTGGCTTCTTATTTAATTTTGTTTGTTTTGATGATTTTTTATGGGTCACATCAAAATGAAAAAACTAAAGATAAAGCATCTTCAAACTAGAGTTATTTCTACAAAGTTATTAAATGTGGAATACCCTCCATATTATTTCTCAAAGATAAAACAAATTATTGATTTGTAATAGATATGATTTCAAAGGTAAGTAGGACTTTTAGTTGTTGGAGTAATAATAACATCAGGAATCTTGTTTGCAAATATTTATACTTCTATAATCATCATAGTAGTCCTCAAAACAATTATAACACCAACCTGGTTAAAAAATCTATAAACTGGAATTGTGTTCCACAGAAAAATAAGCGAATCTCATATAAACATACAAGCGAAAGAAGGATTTTTTATAGGAATATATGATTAGTCCTTATTGAATTCCTGTTTTTGTTCCTCTTCCAGAAGTGTTATCCTTGTCTTTTGCAAACTGTTTTGATTGAGTATTTTTTGTTTGTGAAACTTTTGAATCGTATTTATTATTTTTAAGTTGCTCTTCTTTAATTGAGGTTACATTATTTTTACTATAGCCTGAATATGATTCAGCTATTGTATTTTGATTTCTTTGTTTTAGTTCTTCTGTAACGTATTCTCTTATTTTACTCGAGTAGATAAAATTATCAATCGGAGGATTCTCGGTCAATTTACTTGTAATTGATTTTGAAATATCTTTAGCAAGCATGAAAGGTGTGCCTGCCCTACTAATTCCTCTTACAAGCTTTTCTTCATCAAATTTTTCAGAATTTCCACTTCTTTTCTCTAAGGTTAAAGCCGACAATCGTGAGCCCTCTTTAGGATTTTCGGTCATTTCAATTTATCAGGTGCATCAAACTATAAATGATTGAGAATTGGGAGCTATTTCTACTATAAAGTTTTTTTATTTATCATCTTTATCCTGGGGATCTTTAAATTTATTATCACTTCTTGCAATGTTTAACAAATCTGTTTTGCTGATAATCCCTTCAAGTTTTATCTGAGGTGGTTTGCTATTTTCTGAAATAGATGGAAATGATAGACGTGTTATCTCTTTATTTTGCACAACTCTAGGGCTATTAACCAGATTATCTAATAGTGATTTCTTTTGGTAACCAACATATATCCTGTTCTTGTTAAATTGATATATTTGCTTTAGTGCTTCATCTGCTCTGCCATTTTTGTCCATGACGATCAAATCATTGATACGCGACATGATTTCGGTTACCTTTACTTCATCAACATTATCTTGAGCAACAGCATTGATTTGTTTATTTGATATTGAACCTAATAACGATCCAGCATTATTTAGTATTGGAAATTCGCTTTTCCTATAAACATTAAAATAATCATCAATTACTTGTCGTACTGTCAAATTTGAATTAACGTACATAAAGTTAGTAATCATTATATCTCTAAGATAGAGACTAGATAGCCTATTTGAAATCTCGTGTTGCCGTAAATATGTTTGTGCGGCTGTTTGTATAAACCATCCTATGATAATAAACCAAAATCCACCCAAGGTTGAACCTGTGAATATGGTTATAAATCCGTACGCCATTAATCCAAATGAAATGCCAGTACCTGTCCTCACTGCTATTTTTGTGGCTTCGTCGTAACTTTTATTCCATTTAATCAAGCCTGCTCGTAACATGCGTCCTCCATCTAAGGGAAATGCGGGTAGAAGATTGAATATTCCCACTAAAGCATTCGCTACTGTAGAATATAGTAAAATTCCTGATATCATAGGGACAATTTCATTGAGATTCCCAGCTTGTTGCTGTTGTTGCTCCACTAAATTCGCAGTTTCCTCTATGTCCTCTCTATTTGTCATAAAACCAGAAGGTACTGCTTCACTGCCTCCTAGAATAAGTGTCAGATACCATAAAAAGAGAAATACTAGTGCTAAGCTAAAACTGGCAATAGGCCCAGCTACTGCAATTTTGAATTCCTTCTTGTAATCTTTTGTTTCTTCCTTAATATCTGCAATACCTCCAAATACAAAAAGAATGACTTGACGGACTCCTAATCCGTATTTTAACGATAAGAAAACATGAGCCAATTCATGCAACATAATAGAGATAATCAAAATAATAGCACCCGCAACACCCATAATCCAATAGGGTATGACACCAAGATTGGGGTAAAATTGAGGCATAAAGCCAGACGAAAGGGTCCAAGAAAGAAGAACCAAAATAATTATTAGTGAAAAATGTAACTTTATGGGTACTCCTCTAAATTTTGATACTTCTAACGACATGTTATAATTGGTATATTATCATGAAATTATTTATATGCACTAAGTGACATCTAAGGACCTGAAGATAGAACATTGACATTTAATGCGAATATAAAACTAATGAAGTTTCAGTCTAAAAACATGACTAAATCTATAGTCATTGAGATTATTGTATATAAAAACAATATGGAGTATTATTAAATTGGCTATTTATGGGGTTTGCATAAATCTGTATATATTTATTCATTCTATTTATGCTAACCATAATTGTATTGATTTTTTTTCTTTGAATTGTTTTATACTTTGTAAAGTTTTTCGCTCACCTTCTGATATCAATCTTTTCACCAACTTGATAGTAAACTCTGCATTCTTTGAAACGTTAGGATTTTCAATTCTATTGCGCAGAATTCTTGTTACTGAAAGTATTTCTGCACCACGGTTATGAATAAGATTATTATATTCTTTTCTTAGCTTTTCTTTTTCTTTTTTGTGGTAGTTTCTTTGCCTTCATGTTTTTTCTGCAATGATCCCATTATTTTTCGCGCAGATTCATCCGACTTACCTTTTTTCTTTAGGTCCCCAACACCTTCATCAAATGATCTCTTTTTAGTTCCTCCGCCTTTCTTACTCATTTTAATTGGCATTTGGTAACTCTAAAATTAAATAAATAAAAAGATTACTAAGTGCGACTTCATACCTGAAAATATTTATCAATAAGGTAAATTAATATCCAGAATGAAAATTGGATTTTGTTCTAGAGGATTAACTGAATGATCTTATTTTAGTTAGAAATACGCAAGTTATTACCATTATATAGTTAACCTTAACTATTCTATTTATAGGGTGGTAAGCTAAAACTTTTATGAGTTCAAATATTGACTGGAATGACGTTATAAAAAAAGAAGCAAGAGGAATAAATGATGCTGATTTTGGAGAGGTTCAAGATGTATCAAATGGTAATGTTATCGTTGAAAGAGGAATAATTGAAAAGGAAAAATTTTGCATTCCCCAAGATAAAGTAGAAAGTTATGATGGAGATGTGGTTCGATTCAATGTTTCAGAGCAAGAAGCTGAAAATAAATTCTATGATGATCCTTCAACTTCTATTGAGGATGCAATATAATTTTTGATAAATAACAAGTAACTATGATGAAGCGGAACAAAGGGGACAAGCAATGATAATGTTTGAACAGCCAGTATCAACAAACGAATTAACAGATCCATTCAAAAAGAAAGAAACTAGTATATAAACAACTTCTGTTAAAGGAGTTGCGATATAGGTTATGGAGATCATAACTCTAGAGGTTAGATACTTCTTATTTATAAAAATTAGTAACAGCTCATAAAAAGTACAATTTTAGTCTTCATACTTGTTTTGGCCGATCCGGAAAATGTTTGAATTGTAAATTCTCTAAACTTTAATCGTTCCTTCTTCGCTAATTACGATATCTTAAAGAACCGGTACAAGCATTAATCCCTACTGGGTCTGTTTGATTAAGGAATAAGTCTGATTAGGATCTGATTTGTATACTGTTTTTAGAAATCTCGATATTCAAACTAAGAGTTCTTTAAACTGAATATGGAAAAATTTGAATGGAATTATATAAATAATTCTACTGGAAATGCCTATGAATTATTTGTGAACTATTAGGTTTTATTTGATTTCATAAAAAAACTCACGACTTTCCTTCTAACTAATGATAATCAACATTTGCCTCAGAACCCTATTACCCCAGGAACTTAATCCCCACGGATGAGAACTGTTACTACATACTATATCGAATATTGTTTAATGTTGTTGGTTTTTGTAAAGTACTTTAGAATATATTACTCGATCATTTGATATAAAATTTTTATGTGGACTGTGTAGGATTGATAATAATATATGGAAGTAAGGTTCGAAAAATGTTTGATTTAGTCGACTAGAATGTTTTAATATTACAACAAACACTCTATTCATCTTGAAGGTTGGTATCTCACTACCACAAGCTGGTCTACAAGCAACAAAAGAGAATATGCTACAAATGG
>WHSX01000016.1 GCA_009379865.1 Candidatus Nitrosocosmicus sp. | reverse complement strand
CGTACTACTTTCTGTATTGCTGTATCAATTACTTGTTTATCATAACTGCAAGATGCAAAAGAATAGTACACGAGCAATCAAGTATATGATAGGATGTTAGTCTATTTGAAAATGATTGCTAAAGCTAAAATGAATTATGACCCAGTCTCAGATATCTAAGATATTTGTTCTAACTTACTAAAATCCCCAAAAGTAACTATTGAACCTGGAGTAATAAGTTCCATAAATTTCTTGTACATTTCATCCCCACTTTTATCACCCTCCATTGCCTTCATAAATTCCTGTACGTGCTTGGCATCCCTATAGGACTGGATTTCTAACCATACATCCTCATCATCATTAGCAGAAATAGTCTTTGATAAATTTACAAAATCCATCATGTTCTCTCTTGAATCGAGATTAAAGACTTCAAATTTCGATATTCCGTGTTTCATAAAAAAATCATGGGAATGCTTGTTAATCTCTACTAAAGCATCATGGTTTTTCTTTGGGGCGCGGTACAGGAAAATAGCTACCTGACCCCGAGGATCTTTTTGATTTGTAGAACTATCTAAATTACTCATAAGATCGGTACAGAATGATATTATAAAAATAATTAAGGGATTAAAAGTATATTGGTAATAAATAAATCATCTGATTGTCCGTTGCAATGCTGATGGTTTTTAGTTTAATTTGTGATGATAATTTTAATGATGGTCTGGTTTTATGGACGATATACAGCCTGTATCCATTGTGGCCAAATGATAAAGCCCTTAACAAGAACCTTCAAGTATTATTGTCAGCACATGCCTTAGTACCATATAGATTTAGTTTCAATTATTATTTAATTATGCTATGATTATGTTTTAACACAAGATGATATGATATTTGATTAAGAATAAATCGATTCCTCCTAATAGATAGCATCGTCTCATTATACTTATCAGAATTGTGGGTATAGTCTTTATCTTTTATGATGGAATATCAGCATCATGATCTATAGACAGCTAATTATGTTTGCGTTTGCGGAACAACCTACCCACACCGTATGAGTTTTGCAGGGTAATTCAATTAGTATCATAATCAGGCAGGAACCATTCTATAAATTGACTAAATCTCACATGATCAATATTTAATGCAAAGAATAAGGCAAAAAAGTTATTTGGAAATATTTTCTAATTTCTTCTTTTGTAGGAATAAACAAAGTTCTCCATTTTCATCCTCAAGTTTAGCATACGAAATTGGTTTGAATCCCTTATTGCCTTTTATTATGCCATATATCTTAATTTTAGGTTCAAAGTCTAATTTCTTTAGATTGCTACATAAGTCTAACCATTTTTCCATCGTTTTCGCAGTTTCTTCTTCGGAGGTATGTTTAACATTCAGGAGGTATGGACCAATAATTCGCCACAAGCAGTATTTTCTTTGATCTTCTATAGGTATTTGTAAAAGACGTTCAATCCATTCAATTCTAGAACTAGACTTGTTTTGATGATGACTCTCTCCACTGCCAAGGTATTTTGTTTTATTTTTTTTAGGACGATTGGGTCTACTGGAAGATGACTTGTTAAAATTCATCTCCAGCTTTGTCAACCATATCATAAATTCGTGTGTAATGGCCCCTCCGTCAATTCTTTTTCCATTCCATTTTTGAATGATTCTAACTTTGGACTCCTCGAAACTTAATCCCCTATTCAGACATTTGGAATTAATAGTATCAGGGATTCTGACTAAACAAGTTTTGTATTTAGGTCGATGGTTGGGATCAGACCTTCCACTTGTGAAAAAGTCTTCTGCAAATTGCATAAAGGCTTCAGATACAAAGTACTGTGAGTATTTTCCCTTTAAAGAAAATAGATTTGGAAACTTATCTTTAGAAAAAACATACTCATTGTCCAGAACTGGAACGTCCATGGGTAGGTAAATATGATAACCATTCCCAGTCCAAGAAAGTGTCGGATGCGATCCCTGCATTTGTTCCATTTTTCTCAATGTACTATTCTTTACTTTATCCAATTTGTCAATGTCATTATCAAAATTGCCAAGATCCAAGTCAACAAAAACAAAGTTTGGCGATTGAATTAGTATGCCTTCCTTCACTATAGTTTCAGGATATGCGTTAATGCGACAATCTTTAAAGTCAGATTGCACACATCGTTTCAAGATCTCTTGTTTTGTATTAACCGTAAACTGTCCATTTGATCTAAAGGTCATCATTTTGCGAGGAAATTGGCTAGAGGAACTATCAAAATGTGATAAAATGAAATCTATTGGAGGGTTAAGAATATTGTCTTTGCCCACCATATTAGTATCCCCTGATTGGGAGTCAATCATTCGATGACATTAACAATACAATCCAGTTCGTTTGAGCAAATTTTATCGGATTATAAGAGATGTACATATTTTTACCATTCACTTTCTCTATCAATAACCCTGATTCACCATTTTTTGCATTCTGAAAGCTTTGAAGTTCCTTAAATGATTCCATATTATTGTTGTCAGCGGACGAATCAGCTATTTCAGTACCGTTATTATCTATTATCACAAACCTCTTATCACTATCCTCTGGTTGCATTGTTGATTTTATCAGATCATTGAAGTAGGTAAAGTTCAAACCTAACACTTGTACTCCTATCAATGAATTGTGGTTTTTCGAATCTGAATAAATGGGGTTAGCGAGTATTGAAAGTGGTTCGCCTGTAGAGACAGCATTTAGTACATTACTTAAGTATGGTTGCTCTGTTTCCACGGCACCAACAAAGTGATCCCTATACGCAAAGTTGGCTGTAGAACTATTAGTTTGATATGGTAAATATGGTTCACCAAAATAGCGATCTCCATTTGGTAGAAGTAGCCCTACATATAACAAAGCCTTGTTAGTAGTAAGTAACTTGTTAGCTTCATTTCTCTTCTCTAGGTCTTGGTCGCTAGGTATCCCATGATACTTCAATTTCATTTCACCCGTAACATTTACCAGAGGCAAGTTTCCAAAAGAATTAGATCCATTCATTGAGGTATCTGCGACAGCCATCAAATCCGATATCGTATTATTCAAACGTTGAGAAAGAGTATAGAGATCCAGCTGTTTCAATAGTGTAAAGTTTGTAGTAACGGACAATTGTGATTGATTTTGTTATTACTATTTTGGTTTTCATTCATTAGAGAAAATGTGTTTATGACAGGAATGAAGATGAATGTTATAGTGGAAATTCCGATTATCAGAAACAAGAAAGGCATTACCATCAAACCTAATCTTTTTACCATCATTTATGAAATATTCTTATTCTTAATAAGAATTGTCACTGTTATTTAGGCTTGCCGGTCATTGTTGAAAGAACCAAAGATTTTGACTAATCATTTAATTGTCAAAAACAATACACAACGGATAGAAGTAAAGTTTTTCAAATGATTGGCATTAAGACTTTTTTGGAGATTGCATCCACATTTAGATAACTCAAGGGATAACATATTTAACATATATTGCAATAATCCAATGAATTTCCTAACTATTCAATATGAAATGTTGAAAGTGTCATTTTGGCAGAAAAATTGAAACATCATGTACATTTATGTAGATTTTATGAAACAGATATTTGTTTGATAGAAACTTCATTATTAGAGTAGAATTGTTCAGCTATTATTCATTGTAAAAAAATTTAGTATACCTTATATCCGATAATGCAATTAAATGTCATATGACTAAAATAATCAAACTTCAAGTCATATCACCATCTAACGTAGAGAAAAGAATAATTTTTAGTACTGATGATAATGATGCGTTAGTCAAAGGGGTCGAACTGGAATCCCACGTTTGTGGTTGTTGTGGATTTGTTTTAGCAGAAAATGTAATGATTTACAATTATCGTAATATGATATTACAATGCCCTAAATGTAAATCATATAACGAAGCACCAAAAAGTGAAAATTTCATTAAATAGCTTGAACGTCCAATTTATGGATACTGATAATATATGTTGCAGGCTTGAATCTACAGTACCAATCTAATTATACAGAATAAATCTTAAAATTCGAATTATTTGTAACTATTGACAAGAATATGAAAATGACAGATTATATTGACAAGGAATGAATGTATTGACATGGACATTATTAATCCTGTTGACTCTCCCACCCCTACAAAACCAGAAAGAGACAGGTGTCCTATTGATTTTGTATTTTGTAATATTTGTTCGACTGCTATCTATGTGGAAGACTTACAGGATGAAGATATTCTTTGCTTAGAGTGTAAAGCAGAAGTTGAATATTTAAGATTAATACTATTAGATAAAAAGAAATATTTTAGGTTGAACTATTTTCTGCTCAGTCTTATTTGGACCTATATGTTTCTTTAAAACTAGTCAATATTAACACCATATTTAAAATACTAGTAAGCGTAAGCGTTTTAAACCCCTAACCTTCGGAAAGATTAATTCATACTTTTTCTACAGCGCTAATCAGAGTCTTTGACTATAATATACTGCAAGTAAGACACCCATTCTTGTCTTTCCCCACCTCCTCCCACCATCACCCTCTTTGAAATAATTGATCGATTTGTGAATCAGGTGGTTACCAAATCGTCCAGTAGTCTCCCTTCTTATGGTGAGCTGTAGTTGATCTAAACTACCAACTCTGCTATGAGTCTAACGTTACTGTTATTCTTAATACCTATACGATATTGATAACTCTTGTAAAATTAGTATATAGTAACAACATTAGAATATTCGTAATTTACCTTTTCTTATTTTTTTCAACCTTGAAACCATTATTGTATATCTATAATACCTGTCAATCTATAATACCGGTCAATCTATAATACCTGTCAATCTATAATACCTGTCAAGCATCATCTGACCACGCTTGGGCTTTGTGATTGATCAGGATGTCAAAAAACTTACAGCAAATTTAAGAGTTGATATTTTTTATGATCAATATTATCCAATAATATTTCTAATCAATCTGTCGTTGTGAAATTGAAACTATTAATCTTATTATATGCATAATAAAACAAGTAAGGCTATTGAAAAGGAAATCACCCTTCTTTGACCAAATCTTGCTTGCGGTCACAGTTATGATAGTAGTTGGAGTGGCTAGCTTTGTCATTAATCAATATTTACAATTATCAAATTCGATATCAGCTAGTAGTCCGGTAGGGTCTATCAATAATAATGAATTAACGTTGCCTGATGGTAATTCTGAGTTCGTTTCTATTGATAAAGTCGACCCAAAAAAGGTCATTGTGGGAGATATAGAAATTGCATATAAGACTTTTGGAAGGGGAGAGCCAATCCTACTCATTAGTGGTAGTGGGAATGTAATGGACGTCTGGCCCTCACATTTTCTGAATGAATTGGCGAAAAGTCACACGTTAACTATTTTTGATAATCGAGGCGTTGGGAATACTACAGAAGGAACAAAACCTTTCTCAGTTAAACAATTTGCAAATGATACTCTTGGTCTAATGAAAGTTTTGGGAATACAAAAAGCTGACGTGCTTGGATTCTCCATGGGTTCTTTTGTTGCTCAACAGTTGGTTATTGCGTACCCAGAAAAGGTAAACAGACTAATATTATATGGATCATCATGCGGCGGTCAAGAAGGCATTCCTCAAGATCCCAAAGTAATTAGCGTATTATCAGATTTTGTTAATAATCGCACGAAAGATGTCTCTGCATTCCTAGAAGTTACATTCCCACTTAATTGGATTAAAGAAAATCCAAACTTTTTGGAATTGATCCCAAAGACCTCTGAAACTATCCTTTCCTCTACCGTAAAAAAACAGTTTGAGATAAATGAAGATTGGCTTTCTACTAATTGGTCTGGAGTTTGCGATTTACTTCAAGGAGTGACTAAACCCAGTTTAATCATTACAGGCATCGAAGATGAAGCGATTCCTTCTGAAAACTCACTAATTCTCATAGATAAAATCCCCGGATCATGGCTTGTACAAATCAAAGATGCGGGACATGGATTAATGTACCAGTATCCCGAAATCTTTACTGAAATCATAGAAACATTTTTGAATGTATCAGCAACAGCAGGTTAAGAAATAGACAAGACACCCTTTTCTTACATCATCCCTTAACATAGACTATTGAATTCTCGATAGAGGTATTTGCTGTAGTTATTAACTTTCTTGATTGATGTATTTTATTATGCTGACAAAAATTGTTCGAGAGACGGCTAGATGTCTTAACTTTAAAGAATTATTATAGAACCGCTCAAAATATGCTCTGTTTTCACGCAAGAATTTAATCTCCATTTCATTCGTCATGGGTATTGATACACATCAGCGGGGTTAGTAGTTCTCGTCATTATTAAGGGTCTTGAGAAACTATTTGGTTGAATGGCCCATGAAGTTGTCAATTTATCATATTGTATGGTAATCCCATCTACACACCATTTCTTGAGAAAATCCGCTCTATCTTATTAAGTCGTCAACAACATAGATTATCATAAGAATATAATTAACGATACTACTTGAGACATTATTATGGTCAAGGTAAATTGCTCTCCACTAATGGGTATAAATGCTTTTTAGTATCTCCAGATAACTTCAACCAAATATGATTTACATTTGAATTGTCTTTTTATGCTTTGTTAACAATTCCTTTTTGCGTGAATACTTACTAATCTAATTCCGAGCCAGAAATATTGGAAAAGTAATAGCAATAACTGCTTACTGTTTCCTCTATTTCTTTTCTGGGGTTGTTATTATTGTTAAATACTATTTTATGTGAAATTTAATGCCATATTGGGCCAACAAGCAAGAAAATCTATGATATGTATTTACCTGGGGTTAAGGTACTGGTCAACACTGACATACTTGCAACTTTTTTTTCCTACCTCATTTCTAGTTTTAATTATCTCCTTGGTTAGAAAACTAACTTATCAACAAAGCAACAATATTTCGTGAAAGGATATCGAAAGTATATGTTGAATATGTAGATAAACTATCGGATTGCTTTGTTCAGACAATTCCGTGGATCAGAATTTCATTCTATTAATTTGAGGATTCATACTACCTACTGACTATAGGAAAAAACAAATCAACTACAAAATTTAAAATTACCAGGCCTGCTCCCACCAATTTTTATTATTTTAAACAAAAATATTGATTTTCATATAATTTTGTTATAATATTTGTTTTTATAATACCCTTCTATAGGACTATAGATGAAAAATAAATTAGAGATAAAAATAATTTTATCACTATGTTTTGTAACAATAATTACTGCGGTTGCTGCAGTACCCCTCCAATCCGCACATGCTTTCTCCTGGTCTCATATTGACAAAAGTGATGGAAAGGCCTCTATCGCCGTTTCTGATAACAATGTCTATGTTGCTTGGTGGGGAAATAAAACCGGAAATTATGAAGTAATGTTTAAGGCCTCTAATGATGGTGGTCAGACCTTTGGTGATAAGATTAGTCTGAGTAACTCTACAAATGGAACTTCAGTAGAAGTAGACGTCGCTGCATTTGGTAATAATGTGTACGTTACTTACGCAGACAACAAGACAGGAGATGCCGATGCGTATATTAGGACCTCTAACGATAATGGAAAAACTTTTGGTCCAGAATTTAAATTGACTAACAATACTGACTCCAATCTTACATCTTCATCACTTTCTCAAGGGATGAAGTCGTATGATAATGTCAAAGCTTCTCCATATGAACTCAAGGTTGCTGCTCAGGGTGACAACGTCTATGTAATTGCAACAGGAGGCGATAAAAATCAAACAATCTATCAACCAGATGTATTCATAAGAGTCTCTAATGATGGTGGAAAAACTTTTGGTAAAGATATCAACTTAAGTGAATCAAAAGGAATTGTGTCAGAACGTACAGAAATAGGTGCATTAGGGGATAAGGTATACGTTACTTGGTGGGATAAAGGCTCTGATGGGACAGACACACCATTATTGAGAATAAGTGATGACAGGGGTCAGACATTTGGTGACATCATGGTGCTTACAACAGATGCTACAACCGCCAACACAGCAAATACACCATCATCCTAATTTTTTTAAGAAATATATTCTTGATATAGAAGAGAAAAAAGACAGTAAAACGTGATACCAACACTTACTTTCGACTTTAATATTTTTATGTTCACATAAGAAGGGAAATTTCCAACTAATTATCAACATTATTATGCTCCGAAATCAACGTTTTTGCAAGGACGATTGTCATTATAGAGCTTAGATAGTATTCCATTTAAATCAAAATAACTTGGTCATTAAATATTCAACATTATCAATATCCATTTCAGTTTCAGTTTCATTTTTATTATCTATATTTGTTTTATCATTTACAAATAGTGAGAACAAATTTTGGAATATTTCTGCCTTAACAGAATCACCTGAATTTGACATAAATACTCAAGATAATAGTAATAATATTAGAAATATTACAAAAGAGAATAATTCCTCTTATGTCCAATGGGTCAGATATGAATAAGGTGACATAATTCCAATCTAGTGTCCCTTGCAACTTTAGAATAATCAGTTAATAACACGTCTGCCGCGTATTCTTTATTAATTTTTTGCATAAATTGAGATTAAATCTATCTACGACGTTTTAACTAGATTGAAAAGTAAACAAAATTAAGAGGAAAATAGATCTATGAAAGAAGACTGGTCATTTTTTTCTCACTAATATATTCAGACCAGCTAACCCCATTTACCATTTCATTTTCCTTTATTTCTTCTAAAAGGTTAAATAAAAAAACTGAATTTCTGTATACGACTCTAAAAGAAACATTTGTATCAGGATTTCCTATTCTTAAAGACATATCGACAATATTTCTTCTATGGCTTTTGTAAATTTCTTTCATTACTTCCTGACTGTTTCCTTTCTTAGTATTAATTGAGATTTCTGAAATTCTCAATCCTAGTTTCTTTGGATCCAGAGTGTAAGTTTTCTCCAACACAGATAATTTTTCTAGCATACTTCGTCTCCTTTGAATAGTTGAAAGTGGGATCGCAAGATTTGAAGCAATCTCGGAACTTTTTATGTCTCCGTTATTAAGTAGTTCTTCTATAATTTTTAAGTTAATATTATCAAGATGTATGTGAGAATAATTGTTATTGGTGATATTTGTGTTGGATAATTGATCTAACTCATTCTTAGTTGATAAATCACTATTTTTGGATTTTTCATCCCTAGTAGAATCGCCGTTCAAGTCTTTTTGTCTAGAGTTGGTTACTTTACCAATATTGAACTTGTTTACTCTCTCTGGCAATATGCATCTAATTTTTGTTAATTATGTGATTTAAATATATCTTTTAATTGTTTCATGATGTATTGAATCAAAAAAAGGCATAAGAAATGACAAACAAATCACTTTTGTTTATTCATATCTGATTTATAGTAACTTGAGTAAGATTAGGTATCGTATTTGCGGGTTTTTGCATTATTTGTTTTTTAATTAAATATCAAGAAAGTGCTAACTTAATTATTTTTACTGGTTTCTAATTCCTTTAATTTCCTAGTTAAAGCGAAACTAATTACACTAGAAATATTGTCACCAATCGGATAAACTTGTTCAGACCAATCGACGCTAGTCGTCAGAGGCATAGCCTTAATCTCCTCTAATAGAGCGTGTAGTTCCTCTGAATTAGCATAAATAATTTCAAGACATAGATTATTGGAACTATTTATTCTTGTAGATGCTCTGAGAATATAATTGTTGTATCTCTTAAGCAATTTTTCTCCAGTTTCCTTTGCCTTACCCTTTTGAACATCTGCAAATATCAGAGCAGTTCTAAATCCCAACTGACTTAAACTCATTTCGTAAGTTTTTCGAACTATGGTTTTCTCAATTTTTGTTCGTCTCCTTTGAATAGTTGAAAGTGGGATCGCAAGATTTGAAGCAATCTCGGAACTTTTTATGTCTCCGTTATTAAGTAGTTCTTCTATAATTTTTAAGTTAATATTATCAATTGTGGAAATCAAATTTCTTTCATTATTATGAGCCTGAGTTATTTTGATATTAAAATCATCTTCATCCTTATATTTGGGAACATTATTAGGTAATACAATTGTTTTCCCCACACCTGCAAATTTTTGCTTTCCGCTGCTTTTTGCCTTAGAGTATTTTTCAATGCTATGGATATTTCCTGTTTTGGGACTGATGACATCATTTTTTACAGATTTTCTTGACACATGGCTCATTTCTATAGTGTTTGGAAGGCTTTTAAACATATGGTAATTTTATAGCAAGTTAGCTTGCATGCTCTCTTCATTAATTTTTGACCTAAATTCGATCCGAAGATGATAAATTACGAATTTACGCATTATTCAACAAGTAAATACCAATAAATGGATTTGTAATTCTAAAATTCTCAATTTAATTTTTTAAAATCATATGAATTTAGAGGAAAATTATCACGTATTACAGTAGATCATGTTGAATTAAAACCATATTTACATGAATACACTATTCGTTATGTCAATAATTTCACGGATTTAATACTGTATGCAATTGTGCAAGTTTAAATGGCATAACAAGAATGTCCCTGTCATTAATCGCTGCAGAGTCTAAAGCCGCTTGAGACAATTCTTCTTTCACATAGGTTGTTAACAAAACTATTCTTTGGTTTTGGCTATCAGAGTGTATTTTCTTTGCAACATCTAGGCCCAGTCTGCCTTTCAAATGAGTGTCTATTAGAACGACGTCGTAATTTCTACCTTGGTTTTTATCCTCCTGGAAAATACTAATGGCCTTATCACCATTGTCAGCAGTTATTGACTCAGCACCGACCAACTCAAGATAGGAATTAAATAATAAACATATGTCCGGTTCAGATTCAACAATTAGAATCCGTAGTTGATTTGTTAAATTTGAAAATGATGCGCCATATTTGGTGTCTATCGGTTCATTTTTCCTCTCACCGCCTGGAGTAGAAACCACAATATTATTATCATTAAATCTAGAAAATTTTATCCGATATCCGCTCTGATCATAATAATAAGGGTTTAGAGTGCTGTCTTCTAATTCATGTCCTTAGTCTTGGCTTTGAACCAATTCAGAATAATCGACGTTGTTAAACAGCTAAACCCACCTTGTATATAGTTTATTCAACATTGCTTATATACCTCACATTTATTTAATATTTTGAACTCATGAATCAACTTTTATTGCTAAAATGATTTTCTATATCAAGTTTGTATTCGCACCGACTGCGGCTGGAATCATCAATACTTATGGATTTAATCCACTTTTTAAATATTTTAGGTTAAAAACCTCATTTTTTTTCAATTTAGTAAATAATAAAAAACGAATTTTAGATGACGGACCACACTGAAATGGGTATGAATGAATATCTGAAGATATTTAACCACATTGGACTAATTCATGATTACCTAGGTGTTACTAATTGCTTTTGTTAATGACCCTCTCCTCCCCTCCCATCCCCTTTCACATCGTTACGGTTCATTGGTTATAATAAACAAGACTGAATTTGTGGTAGAATCATCTTTAACTTCATCAATGTCTAGCCAGCACATACGTACATACGACGCCTCATTTACATTTACTTTTACTGAATATGTGTAAAGGCAGTACCATGGAGTATTTAGAAAAATCACCCATAATGTAATTAATAAAATATTCACAATTAATATACCTCAAAAAAGGATAGAACATGCTAAAATTATTGATCACCTTAACTTTTTTTGATGTATTAGCGGTTTACAAACCATGGTATTAAAATGACTTTTTTAAGATGATCTAAAATAATGTCCTATTTTGATTTTCATATTTTGTGCTCAGCAGGTGTACGAGTTGATTTGGTACTCAAAGTTGGCAAATCAATTTTTCGAGAACAAATGGTATATTTGATAGCAGGTTGTTTATCGACATTACAAGCAGTTATTTACTAATACTAGTTTTATGTGGAAAAAAATTCAGCTGCTATAATGTGTTTACATTTTACATGTCTGTAAATAAAATCATTACAAGTACAACTCTGTTCTTCCAAGTTTACGAGATAATTTTTTCCTTGATCCATAGAGCTCTTTACCTTGTAAATTCTCCTACTTGATTCTAAGGACTCATTATTGAGATTTGAGTCATTCTTATCTTTTTTAACTATTGTTTTGAAATCCTCTTCAACTATTAGAGATGTTTCATTAAGAGTTGACTCTATAATACCATATGCTCTGTGAATTCTATTCTCATAATTTTCTTTTTTAACGATCATTTTCTTAGATTCCTTTTTTGACCTTTTTTTTGTCTTGTTTGATAAGGGCGTAATTGATAGTTTTTTCTCTGGTAATAGAGAAGGTGTTGGAGCTGATATTGTAGTTTGTTCTTCCGTTTTTACCTCCATACCCTTCGATAGGATCTTGAGGTTTTGTTTCTTAACAATTTTAATTTCTTCATTTTCAACTGTTACGGCTTTATTTACTACTCCAATCACATGGTCATCTTTTCTATCAGGAACGTATACTACATATATTAATGCAATATTCTTACCCTCATATTTTCGAAGCACTCGGCCTATTCTTTGGACTATTTGGTTTATGTTAGATGTTGTAGCCAAGATGATCTCTATCCTGACTTGAGGAACGTCATACCCGATTTCCAAAGTATGCACAGATAAAAGGACGTTAAAAGTAGTACCCCAGGAATTTAATATCCTTTGCCTGTCTATTGCTTTTACCTTCGCATCAATAATTTTGGATTCTGTCCCTCCACTCTTCAGAATATCCCTCAACTTTTCAATTGATTCTATTGTTTCACTAAATACCATAATTTTTTCATCTGGAAATTTATTTTGAATTATATTCGCAGCCGCGGATAATTTATTGTCAGCATAGCTTAACAACAACTTTCTCTTTCGAATGTTTGCAAACCAAGCTTTCGCCATTCCACTTGCAAATCCACCTTTTTTCAAAAGACTAGTCATTGAACTGACATCATATCTTTTGAATTTATTTGAAATATTCTTTATCTTCGTGGAATAGACATGGTATTCTTTTATTTCACTTTCTGTTAGAGAAACTTTTATTGGAATTACGACAGGTTTAGCTAGTCTTTTATCTTTAACTGCCTTTTTAATGGAATATCTTTTTACAGGCGGCAATACTGCAAGTATAGTACTGTTTTTAAAATCCTTCTCATCCAACGTGGCAGTGAGACCTAAAATGGCCTTTTTTGGGTCTTCGATTACGATATCAAAGATTTCGATAAACGATTTTGAAGTGTCTCTTATCAAATGCACTTCATCAAATATCACCATATTAGAACGTCGAATCAGTAATGGATTTCTTATTACACTATGGTATGTGCATATCATTATCTCCTTTTTTTCTTTGCGTTCTCCAAAATATACCCCAACTTTTTCTTTTGGGATGCCATATGAAACTAATCTATTTAGAGTTTGATCTATTAAGGATATTCGTGGTACCAAAAACAAAATATTGAAAAATGATAAAGACAGGATATTTTTTTCGTTATTGGACTCTGCAGTAGTTTCAATCTGTTTTGGAACAGAAACGGTATTTTTTTTGCATTTAATATCAAATCTTTGGAAAACATTTCATCTATTTTTGAGGGCGATCCCATCCTTTTTGGTGAGAGAAGTTGACCCACTAGCCTTCTTGCACATTCAAATGCGATTTCAGTTTTTCCTGTTCCTGTACTGTAGAGGATAGTTCCCCTATAGTTATTTTCCATCCATGCATCCACTGCGGCTATCTGATCATCTTTTAAATCGAAAGGAAACTTTAATGACGAAATAGATGGTAAAAAAGTTTGTGTAGATAGTGAGATTACCACATCTATTTTCGATTTCCCTTCAACGATTTCTGGATCCTCTATAATATGATTAGATTTAGGCTTCATTGCTAAAAACGTGTAGTATATCGCGGGTTACTGGATAGATCATTATTTATTTTGCCACTTATTATAGCATCAATTTAACTAATATACTTTTACGACAAAAAGAATTAATCCTAGCATAAAAAATTTGAATAGTTTGGGAGCTGACAGCAGCCTACAATTATCTTAAAGTTGGATAATGTGGGAAAGAGAAAGATCATTGCAATACTAGTTTTGAGAACATATATTCTGACTACTTGAAAACAGTGTCTCACTATTTGAATGATGGACCTAGTAGAACCTATAGAAGATCGGAAATGATACCAAGGTTTTATTCTATGTGTTCATTGTATGTTTAATAAATACAATAATGATCAGATTGTATTATATAATTTATTGGAAATTGGGCTTCTCAAGAGCAATACTCCATGCAGGATTTATTTAGATTTGTATGATGTCGAAAAAGGTGGATTTACTGTTACTCACCTTCGCTTCCACCTTCACTCTCATTTGCATACCCTGTGATCAATTTAGTGGATAAATTAGCATGTTACTTATATTAGATACTGTCATAAATGTTTACTAAAATTCCTTTTCTTTTTTGTTTCTTATTTAGTTCATTGCTGGGTTAACCATACCTTGAACTCTTGTAGTAGTGGATTAATATCAATTATATTTCCATCCCATTCTTGAAGGATCTTAACCTGTGATTTTTCTAGACTCGTTCCTTTACTTAAACTATCCATATTGTAAGTATCAGGGATTCGGACCATACAGTTTGAATATCTGGGTCGATGTGAAAGATCAGACTTTCCCCCTGTCAAATATATTTCTGCAAATTGCATAAAAACTTCTGACATATAGTAATCATAGTATTTACTATTCAATGAAAACAGATTCTGAAATCTTTCTTTAGAAAATTCAAGATCGGTATCCAGTATTGGAACCTGTACCGGCAAATAAATATGATACCCATTCCCAGTCCACAACACGGTAGGGTGACCACGGATATCTTTTTTTATTTGCAGTAAAGTTTGTTCTAAGAGATAATCGAGTTTCCTAATTGGGTAGACGCATGTTTTACAAAGTGAAAGGTCCAAATCTATGAGAACAAAATTGGGTGATTGGATTAGCATTCCGTTCATTTCTAAAATTTCAGGATAGGCATTTATCAGACATTCTTGATAATCCGCCTCCCTACATCTTTGTAATATCTCATTTTTGGAATTTATGGAGATGAGGCCTTTTGAAGTCAAAGTCATCATTTTGCGTGGAAATATACCAGTAGGACTTTTGAAATGGGATAGAATAAAGTCAACGGAATCTATCTTTATGGTTTGTTCCCTCCAACCTTTATATTTTAAAGAGTTATTACTAATAAAAATACATTGGTAGATTAATTATTCTTATTCAACCATATTTGTTTTTACTCAGGCCAATAAATTGTCCCATCCTCGAATTCTAAAGTCCCAATAGCAAAACCTTAAAAACAAATTTTTATTAATTTCATAATTGGGGTTTAATTGAAAGTAAATCTTGGAGTAATTCGATAACCAAGTCTAAATCTTTAGTTAACCCCAGTCAAACGGGTAAAATAGTGAAGATCTTGATCAGAGAATAGAGATCTTTTCTGTTTTTGTATCCTTTTTCTTTATCCATCAAAGTACTAAACTCTACAATTTATCCAAATTGGGTTTATTCTTTTGCCAACCAGTAGAAAGTGAAGGAACGTAATATACAGATGACTATGTATTAAGAGGATAGATATCCTCAATACCGAACAAATCAGTCCAAATGAAACATCGCTTGGCCTAGATTTAACATCTGTAATAGTTCATGTTCAAATAAAAATTATTTACAGGATAACAGCTTTAAAAATATCTAAATATTATCATATGCCATTATTCTGTCTAAAACAAGAATATGGTATAAATACTATTTTAGATATATTTAATCAACATAAACTTTGATACGGATAAGATTTTCGTAGAAATGGGATGTAATAGATGGAATACAATGTGTTCTGCTACCACTGCATCCCATTTCTATATTTGAAGTTCTAAATGTTTTATTAGTCTGTGGTTTGCTAATTTAGATACAAGTATATTAAAAATAAACCACTTTCAACCATATTTACCACCTTTTATTTTTTTCTTTTCATCTTCAGAAGATGAAAAAAGAAATTTTATGTTGCAAAGATGAAAGAGATAAATTCAGCAATTTTTATTGCGGATCTTTGTCACTTCAATTTTTGTAGACTCCAATATTCAAATTCCTTTATAAAGGAACATAAGTTCAAATTTATGTTGTAAGTAATTACTGATAAAATAAGTCGCTATTCAAATTGGTCTTGAAACTTAAAGTGTCAATTTTCATCGCTATGAGTTTAGATGGTTTTATAGCAAGAATAAATGGAAGTTTAGATTGGTTGGATAAAGCTAACCTCAACGTACATGAAGGTGAGGATTTTGGTTATACCACATTCTTAGAGTCAGTAGATGCCCATATCTTTGGTAGAAATACCTACCAAACAGTTCTAAAATTTGACGATTGGTCATATAAAGAAAAGAGAAGATGGTTCTAACTACAAGTAAAATTAAAAATCCTATTAATTTATCAAATACGGTTACCTCATCAAACGGTTCTCCGCAAGAGTTAATCACATTTAAGCGACCAAGGGTTTAAGCATTTATATATTGATGGGGGAATCATTATTCAACGTTCCCCCCCCCCCATGATTGATTGATTGATTGTTTTTTTACATCTTGTTACCATAAAAATATGTCCTTATGTAAGTTATTCCACCAGCTATAACCCCCACACTCAAGATTCCAATTGAAATTGCTATGGGTGTAATGAAGGAATTCATTATTTCGATATTCTGCTGGCCGATATTTCCTTCTGTAAATACAGACAAAATTCCAGAACCTGCCAATCCAGCAAAAATCATGAGTATTGTTGCTAGAGGACCCCCAATATTCATTCCCAACAGGTGGATCCAAGCTAAAATATTCACAAAACCTGAGATTTTTTTTGCAAGATTAATCTCCAATTGAATATAAAACACCGCGGTAACTGCGATAGCAACAATGAATATGAGGTAAAATATTATCCCAAGGAAGAACCATTTAGCAGGACCATCAAAAGACAATGATAGAAATTGGATCATGTCTATTTTATTAGAAAAGATGAATTGAGATCCTACCATCAAAAGGGCTATTGAAGTAAGTAAACCACCCTGAATGATGGCCGAGAGGATAAAACGATTGCCCCATTTTGCTCTGCTCATATCATTAATCATGTTGCATTACAGCATATCTCCCTTAATATGGATTGATAGGAAATTCAAAGATACAGTAGATTAAAAGCAACATGAACTAAGCAATAACACGATCCCACATTTTATAGTATGGTTATTCAATTTCATGCAAAAGACTTGATTGGTTTTGAAACTACTTATCCTTACACAAGGAGCAACGCCTCACTTTATTCTAATACGAGTACCTATGCACCATCCAATCACAACTGGTCTACTACATCGATGAGACATACACATGTGTGTATAACGCTTCAGTCCTACAGATATTTTCTCAATTAAAGGAGGCCACTTAACTAGATAAAAACACCAGAATTCAGGATCAACTATTGTAAAAAAAAGATTTTCCCATGGTAATAACTAATGGCAATATAAAGAACTCTAACTAAGGAATTGATTTAGGATGATATATTCCAAGGAGGGAAATCGCCCACAGACCTACTCACTCATGTCCTAAATTAATTGTAAAATAAAATACTATAATCAATTCCCAAGCGGTTTCAAACAATGAAATAATATTAATAATACAAGTACGATTGTATTAGAGATTATTTAATGCATGTCACTGTGAGGAATTTGAGAGAAGATGACCTTGAAGAAGCAGACACCATACTCAGACTCTCATTTGGGACCTTTATGGGTCTAGATGATCCCATGTCCTTTTTTGGCGAAACAGATTATGTTAGATCCAGATATGCTACAGACCCAAACTCTGCATTTGCAATAGAAGTTGATGGGAACCTAGCCGGTTCAAATTTTGTTACTAACTGGGGTAGTGTTGGGTTCTTTGGTCCCCTATCAATCCATCCGGTTTAATGGAACAAAGGAATAGCTAAGCATTTGATTATCCCGGTATTAGAACGATTATCAAAATTGGAGATCCAATACGCCGGATTATTTACGTTTGCTCAAAGCCCAAAACATATTTATTTGTATCAAAAATATGATTTTTGGCCAAGATTCCTCACAGCTATAATGACTAAAATAATTACTGATAAAAAAAATAACGAGAAGAGATTGGAATTATCTCAGAAACACGAATCGCAGCATGAAATCAGATTTTCTGAAATACAAAAGGATGTAAAGTCATTAATTTTACAAGACTGTAAATATCTTACCAACGGTATTTTTCCAGGATTAGATTTGCAAAAAGAAATACTTGCTGTAGACGGTCAAAAGTTAGGGGACACAATATTGCTTTATGACCCTACTGGAAGCAAGCTAATTGGAATTGCAATATGTCACTACGGCAAGGGGACGGAGGCAGGTAGCAATGTTTGTTATATCAAGTTTGCAGCTATATCAACAAATAATAATTCGCACTCAAATTTTATTCGAATGTTGAATTCGGTAGAATTAATGGCATTAGAAAAGGGCATATTTAAAATTACTGCCGGTAGTAACATGGAACGACACGGCCTACAAAGCAATGATCAACTATGGTTTCAAAACAGAGTTCCAGGGAGTATCCATGCACAAAGGAAACAAACAAGGATACAACATTCCTTCTGCTTATATAATTGATGATTGGCGCTAATGGATCAATACTCAGCTTAGAATGTTAATAGATGTATTACGATTTAGATTTCAATATAGCATACCCATTTCATCACTTCATCCATCTGCCCTAGATTTTTCTTTCAGTTTCTCGGAGGAATAGAGAATTAGATCTAATCCTTTATTGAGATAATCGTCTCAAACCTCGCTGTATTATGATAGCTTAATAATTTGGGATTAAACATAATTCCAACTAATCATGACCATCTGGAATTGATCACATGGTTCTATTAATCATGATTATCAAAGTCATTTATTGCGAATCTTCGCTGATATGAAAAACAAAATTGGCAGTGCCAATAAATTAAGGATAAAGGAGTAAGTATAAGTACATAAATTACAGAATTCCTTTATTACTGAAATAGTTTCTATTCATCATATATTTTAGAGCATATATTGCGTTTTTCATTCAAAAGAGTATGATTTGCATCGAGGTCCTTTCAATATCACACAATCTTCTACTTCAATAGAATTCATCAATGGTAGGTAAAACTTACATATCTCCGAGTAACACATCATAGAATTGAATAAATCTATTGTACATGTCGTTCCTCACAGTCATTATGATGCTATTTGGATTTTCAGTAAGGAAGAAAATTTTGATATTAATTGTAACTTTATTATAAAAAAAGCTATTGAAATTTTAAAAAATGAAAAAGATTTTAAATTTATTATTGAACAGACTTATCTCTTAGAACATATTGAGACAAGTTATCCAGAATTATTTTCAGAAATTAAGGAGTTTATAAAAGATGGGCGAATAGAAATTGCAGGAGGAGAATATCTCATGTCAGATGTAATGCTACCGTCAGGTGAAGTATTGATCAGAGAAATTCTAGAAGGTAAAAATTATGTAAAGGAGAAATTTGGAAAAAATATTATAGTTGCCTGGGGTGCAGATGAATTCGGTTACAATGCACAATGGCCACAAATTCTAAAAGGAAGTGGTTATAGATACTTCGCCTTTAGAAGGGGCGTAACAGAGCCATTAGTATCTGAATTCTATTGGAAAGGCATAGACGGTACATCTATACTATCCCACTGGATGCCCCTAGGTTATCGAGCAGGATTGGATCTGTCACTTTTACATGAAACTTTTGAACAACTTAGAAGACAATCATCTACAAGACATGTTCTCATGCCTTCGGGCAGTGGTTCCACACCTCCGCAACCAGAGTTATGCGACACTATTAACAAGTATAATGAATCCGCCAAAAGTATCATTGAAAATCCATTAATGAAGGTGTCTACCCCTTCAGAATTCTTTGAAGCGTTAGAACAAGAAATTAAAGAGAAAAACATTCACATGTCTATCAAAAAAGGGGAGATGTATTCGGGAAAAGCATCATTCGTATTCCCAGATAGTACTTCAACAAGATCATGGATCAAACAGGGATTTAAAGAATTTGAAACATACCTACTCATGCTTGAAAGATGGAATACTATACTTCATTTGATATCAAAAGAAAATGATCATTCAGATGACCTTAAAAAGTACTGGAAGCAAGCATTATTTTTTGCAATGCATGATTCTTTACCAGGTACTGGTATTGATTCAGTATATGATGAGATGAGATCGGCATTTGATAAATTGGAGAATACATTAAAAAAATCACACCTAGAATGTATTAACAAAATATCTAGGATACTATTTAGGCAGGACAATAAAGCACATCATATCTTAGTGTTCAATTCTGTGTCATGGGACACAAAGGAATGGGTGGAAGCAAAAATCAACTTTGATATTGACGAGGCAATCGAAATAATGGAACTTAGAACTGTAAATAGTAACGAAATAGTTGATGTAGAAATACTAGATTTAGAATTACATGAAAAAGATCGAGGAATAAAAAGTGTCCAATTAGGGTTCATTGCAAGAATACCATCTCTTGGTTTTTCAGCGTATGAAATAATATTCAGGAAGAAAGAAAAAGGTAAGAACAACAATATGGATCAATCACCCCTGCTTGCATACCCAAGATCGTATGAAACGAAATTCACGTTTGACGATTTCACATTAGAAATCGATGCTGAGACTGGAATATTTACACTAATGAAGGCTGATCGCCTATATTTCATTGGCAATGAAGTACGTATAGAAGAAGAACTAGGGGACTTGTACTACCATAAAGACGTAACTGGTATAATAAAATCAGAAAGTGGTGAAGGCATACCATTCGGAGTATTCAAAAAAGAAAAATATAGTGTTTTGAATGGGAAGATCAGAACTAAAATAGTGTTTCAAAACAAGTACTACGCTATTCGTTGGCCATATCGACTTAATGAAAAATTACCGACTATTATTTACCAACACAGTTTCTTGACTGTGAGGAAAGAGATATCCATCTACAAGGGGCTGTCTAGAATAGATTGCACAACGTATTTAGAAAATAATCATCCCCATGTGCGAATTAGGGTCAAGTTTGATGTACCATTTAAAGGATACACCTATTGGACCGGTACACAGTTTGGTGCTATCCAAAGACCAACTAATTTATTTTACTTAAACAAAGATCCCGATGTACTTAAGAAATGGAAAGAAATACCCAGCGGTACATTTCCTTCAGTAGAATGGATAGACTTTTCCAACAAAGAACAAGATATGGGCGTTACACTAGCCCATTTTGGAATACCATCCCATGAGATTAGAGACAATAGTATATACCTCACGTTATTAAGAGGGGTAGAGACGCTTTCTGGAGATGGGACCAAGGGTCCATGTATCGCAACCCCTGATGCAGCAGAAAAGAGACCATATACATTCAAATATTCGCTGCTCCCTCATAACGGAGATTGGCGCGATGCATCTAGCTATAAAGAAGGGATAGCTTTTAACATGAAACCAACAGCAATTCATATTTCAAACAAAGAACATCATAAATGGGATGACAATGCAAGCAAGCCTGGTCCTGCAGGCGCCGTGGTTGATACAACCATATCTAATGGTTTCTCGTTCTTGTCTATATCACCAAAGAATGTGATCTTAAGTACGCTCAAACTCCCACAAGATTCTAGTCATAATAGCGACGCTAAAGTAGTAATATTACGGTTATATGAAACTGAAGGTAAAACAGTCACTGCAGACATAAAATTTCATTACCCCATAAAGTCTGCATTATATGTGGACCTGATTGAGAACAATAAGGATAAGACACATGATGATAATAATGATGATGATGATGCGATTACGATTTCCGGTCCAAGCAAAAACATTCTTAGCTTCGCTATTCAGGGTTTTAAAATAATCACTTTAAGAATAGAATTCGATTTTTAAAATCAAGTGCAAACATACTATGAATGCTCATATTCCAGATTTTACTATAGAATGTGCTCCATCTCAATAAGCACTAAAACATAGAAACGAGTAAAAAATAATTTCTATCCTTTGATGATCGATCCTGTCAATAACATCATATTGAAAATAGAAATCAACCTAAAGGTTTTAGATCTTGTAGTTTTCCTTATTATAATGGACTTTTGTAAAAAATGAAGGCCGACCCTAACCATGAGACGCTGAGATTCAGGTTGGAACTATTTTAGAAATCGACGTCGTTTGTTTATTAGCTATGGCAAGTAGGATCATAGATATATATCTGTCTTTTTATCTAGAAAATGAACATATATGAAATTACTAACTTTGGCTACAATCTTCCTTCTGATTGGCACTATGGGTGTTGCTCAGTCAGAAGCAAATGCCCAAGGAGGAGAATTTACACTTACAATTAACCAAGGTGCGACTAATAGTGATAGTCTAAACCCAATAGAACCAGCTAACATTACAATTCCAGTCGGGGCTACTGTTGTTTGGCTCAACAAGGATTCCGCTTATCATCAAATAGTGTCTGGAACCCCTGAGGCTGGTCCAACAAATGT
>WHSX01000169.1 GCA_009379865.1 Candidatus Nitrosocosmicus sp. | reverse complement strand
TAGTATTAATCTGGATGCTTCCATTACCATTCATTGCCCGGATTGCACTAAGATCTTTGAAATTTGTAGGTTCTAAATCAAGTTGCTCCAAAGGTAATATTTTGGATATGTTATTTGGAAAATATAATATATTCATTCTTGATGTGTTATTTTCTAATGACTTTGACAATAGAGGATAGATATCAACATAGGTAATCATTCCCTTCCCAAGAGGCTTTTCTAATATTGAAATTGATGAATTCATAGATGGTTTAGGGGGTTCAAAATTTTTGATCACCGTATAAAGAAATCCTTTGATCTCAGAGGCGTTTTGGATAATTTCCCAAGGAATAGCCTCAATTTCAGAAATCAGAGAATCATTATTTTGCTGTTGAACCGGTTTGTCAGTTACTATAGCGATAGAGTTTGATGTTGCGGGTGATAGTGATGATATATTAAATACTGAGTTAGCAATAGCACCATATCCATTTGTATTAAATACAAATAGATTACCACCGGATTCTGCATATCGAATATAGTCTTTAAATTCACGTAGATTTAGCTTCTCATCATCCTCACCCCTAAAATTATAAAAATCAATACTTTTTATTCTACCATAGTTCAATCCTACCTGACCGTTTTTGGTAGTATTATCGTCATTGTATGGAGGCAAATATTTGATACCGTTAATAGTCAAACTTTGATTGAAACCATCATTAGATAGTGACATATTAAAGAGAGTGCCACCTGGATTTAGTTTTAAATCCGTTTTTAATCCGGGCCACAAAGATTGTTGGGATGTGCCGTTAATGAAATTTGAAAAAAGAACATATACATTATTTTTATAGATGTTAATACCAGCTTGTTGATAATTTTTAGGATCCTGAAATGAATGTACAATAGAGACATAATTTGGAACAGAGCTATTTACATCATTTACTTTGAATAATGTTGTAATCGTAGATAGATTTCTGGGAACAAATGGGCTCAAGATTACATTATTTGCTAGACTATTGGGAGTGGTATTATCATCCGTTTCTATTCCTCCATGTAATCCTTTCAAAGTATATTTCCAACTGCCAAAGACATTGTTCCATTTGGTATAATCATCATCTTTACTATTGATATTGGTATCTAATTGCGTAAAATCGTCATAAAATGAACGATAAAGAGAGGAAGGGGGATCGAAACTTAAGATTAGATTCTTATTTTTAAATATTTGAGGATCTTTATCTAACATTTCAGTATAGTTAACAGAGCCTGATTGTGCCTGTGATAATATATCATTTACATACCACGACCATCCCCGATCATTATTCAATGAATCGGTGGGATTCACCAATACCGTATTAGAATTAGAAACTGGATATGAAACATCTGTTACGTTATAAATGGTCACCTCGTCGTTTGAGTAGACAACAGGTAATGTTGAGAGAAGGTGACTAGTCAACCAACTCTGGGGATTTTCATTTAATACAGCCATATCACGGGAATGAAGATAAAGATATGCATGATCGAGATTATAAGCAGACAAAGAAAGTAAAGGAATAGAAGGATATTTTGATAGTGTTATCAAATCAGGTTTGGTAAAAATATAAGGAGAGCCTGTGAAAACAAGCAATTTAGATGAAAAGGTGGAAGGTGCTATCGTATAAGAATGAGTATCTTTCTGCAATACATTTCTTAAATAGTCAATGGCCTCCCATTCAGTTTCACTAATATTTTTCACATTGCCAGTACTTGTATACCATAATTCTGATTGAACCATTAGTGACGAAAAGCCCAATAATACAATTGAGGATATTACAATCGAAATAAAAGCAGTGGTTAAAAGTTTTTTTCTTCTTAAAGATAGACTTTCAATTAATTGAATTAATGGTATTGGGGCTATTAATGATAAAAATACAAACACAATCATAATCAGTCTTATTTCCCAATAGCCAGTACTCATTATATTCACGTTCATAAATGAAATTGCTCTTCCAATAAGGAACGTTGCAGTAATTACAAGTAGAACTAAACCAATGGCAGATCTAGCATTTATCAAAAGATTTGGTAAATATCTTAGACCAAGTATTGCTAAGAGTCCTGTAACTCCTAGTATCACAGGATAGAGAAACCATGGTATAAATCCAGATTCAGCAACTAGGGAATACCTAAAGTCGTCAGTAACAAACCAGATTATTAAGCCAAAAAGAAAGACAATAATCAATATGGCAGTTATAATAGAAAAGTAAGAGTACCGATTAGGGAAATGATAATTTCTTATTTTAAGATTCCATGCCTTGGAGAATTTGGGTAATATCTTCCATCTATATATTAAACATCCTGTAATAATTACAGGTATAATGAAAACGATCATAGAAGCTATATTCAACTGGTTATCTGTTAGTTGATCGGGCCAAAGAAAAACCCTGTATAGAATAAATAAAATTGTTATGGTTGATCCTAGTAAAGATCCTATCAGTGCATTGTTGACATTCATTTCATTGTATTTGGAAAAAAACGAATAAAACATAACAAATATCATAAACAATATTGCCTCCGACACATGAACAAGATACAAGGATAGAACTAAAATGGTAAATATTGCAACAAGTGTTTTTCTCGGTATGTTATTTATTCTCAGTAACATAAATGCTACAATCAACATGATAAAAGATACAGATTGAGGAGTAAAGTAAAAAAAGGGCTGCAGGAAATTTACTACTCCATTGAACGATTTTTCTGAAACCTCTACAAATAATCTTATACCCGTGTAATCACTTTCAATAATCTTCAGCTGAGTTAAATAAATGAATGATAGGTTACTAAAACAAGTATAGAATATAGTTGCTAACGCTGGGATTCTTTTATCTATACTTGCAAGAAATCTTTTAGCTAGAACATAAATAGAGACAGGTAAAAGAAGGTTCAAAATAACCGGGATTGTTTGGATATGAGATATTTTCTGATTTGTACCCGATAACACATCCAGGGCAGCGCTATACGAATGAAAAAGTAAATAATTAAAACCAGTATAAAGATCAGGTGATGTGGAGAGGATTGTAGAATAGCTATAATGTCTCGATACATCTACCGCTGGTAATAAAGTTGCATTTGGATACATTAGATAAAAGAAAAAACAGTAGAATGAGATACAAATAATTATTGCAAGGATATCGATTTTCTTTGAAAAGGATGAAGGCCTGGAAACAACAGCATTAGCATTAGCATTAGCATTAGCATTAGCAAATATCCTCTCTTTTTCTCGTCTTCTTAATTCCTTAACGATAAAAATTGTTCCAATGACAATGAATATGACAGATAAAATAACACTTCTGGTTTGTTCATCTACATATATCAGAAATAATGAAGAGAAACCTGAAAAGACGAAACTTGCAATAAATGACAGGATAATACTCTCAAGCTTTGAAAAATATCGAAATAAATTGAATGTTTTTAAAAGACAGTATCCTGAGAGAAAAGATATACATACAAACGCCAGGATTAGTTGAATAAAATTAGGACCGATTTCAAGAGTATTTGAAATGAGCAGGACAGCTGAAAATATAATTAATATTATACCGGGCCAAAGATTTTTAAGATGTTTGTCAAACCTCTGCTGCTGCTGCTGTTGTGGTATAATAGCGTTTAAAAAAGAAAAATCAAGACGAGTTAAATAATTGTCATTTCGTAACACAAGGTAAATAACTACTATAATAAATACTTCAAGAACAAAGAAAGGATATTTTATCCATGAATCAATTAACCATAAAGTAAAAGAAGAGAAAATGATAGCAATTATAGACTCAACCGCAAGATGGATGAAAAATTTAGGTTTATGTGAATAATCGTTAATATTGGTCATTTAATATCATTTAATAATCTGATATACTCTTCGGCCAGCTTATTCCTATCATACTGTTTATGAACTAGCAATACGGCTCTTTTACTTGCCTTTTCAACAAAATTATTATCGTGATATATCCTGAGTTGATTTAAAAAACAATAAAAACTTTTTTCTACAACCAAATTAGTAAGGTCCATGTCCACTTATTATACTAAGGCTTCATAAATAACAACTTATTATATAATTTAATATATTCAGCCGAAATAACATTCGATGAATACCTATTTGTAGCAAACTTTTTATTTCTATTCCCCTTCTTTTGAAATTCAATAGGGTTATCTCTAATTTCGTTAATTACAGAATAAATTGTTCGTGAGATTGAGGATGGATCCAATGATACCACATAGTTATTATTAGACTCAATTGTCTCGATCATGCCACCTAAGTTATTACAGATTACAACTTTACCTTGCATTAATGCTTCAATTATTGCATATGGTTGATTATCTAAACCAGATATGTGAATATAGCCATCCACACCATTCAAAAAATCCCTAAAATCTTCACGAAATCCCATAAACACAATATTTTTATTGTTTGCATATTTTATTTTGAATTTATCTAAATAACTACCATACCCAAAAACCATCAATTTGGTATCTTTTACATTCTTAGTAATTTTATCCATTGTCTCAATTAATAAATTTAATCCAATTATCTTTTCTTTAATATTAAAATTTGACGCGGAAGCAAATACAATATCGGTTGGACATCTCTTAATAACCTTTTTTGTAGAATCTTGTATCAACTCCAAATTAAATGGCAACGGTATTACATGAGCGTTATTTTGATTGATTTTCATCTCCTTGAGTAAGTATGAAGTAGGGGAAACTATCATATCAGTAATGTTCCTTGAAATTTTATCTGCTATCCAAAATGGAATAAAAATATGCGGTTGTTTTCTGAGTGGAACTTCTACCAAATAATTTCCATGATATGTAATCAAAATTTTTTTCTTAAGAATCTTTGCTAATATCAAAAAAGGAATATTATATGGAGTAAGTGCCACAAAATGTACCACATTCACAGTCCTAATTACTATTAGGAAATTTTTTAAAAGTTCCATGTAACTGCGAAGTCTTCCGTTTTCTTTATTCCAGAAAAGATCATATGTTTTCGGCTCCATGGATCTAATCCCGTTAATTATTTCATTAGCAAATCTATGTACTCCATTTTTATTTATTCTTGGAAAGGTGCAAAGAAATAATATTGCTAATTGTGATTCCAATCTTAATGATTAACTTAATAGAGCACATATTTATCTATTATCTAATCACATCAATCCGCAATTTGTGATTTGGTTCAAATTTCTATCAGGATAATTCAATATTTTGTTTAGGTTATTTCTCAATATTTTCAAAATAACTCAATACCTTATTTGTAGAAATATTAAGTGTCTCGCAATCCGTATTCAATATAATTTCCGGATTCAACGGGTTTTCATAAGGATCCTGAACACCTGTTAGAGAATTTATTTTACCATCTGTGGCTCTTTTATACAATCCTTTGGGATCCCTCTCAATACAAACATTTAGTGGACACTTAACCCAAACCTCAACAAAATTCTTAATTTTACTTCTAGCATATTGTCTTGATTCTTTATATGGCGAGATCAATGCTACAATTGCAACAATTCCATTCCTATTTAATAATTGACATAAATAAGTCACCCTTCTTAAATGGGTGTCCCTATCATTTTTGGAAAAACCCAATTCTGAGCTTATTATTTTTCTTATCTCATCCCCATCTAATAATTCAGATCTTATATCTCTTGATTGAAACTCTTTAACCAGTGAGGATCCTATGGTAGTTTTTCCTGAGCCCGGCAGACCAGTTAACCAAATCGTGTAAGACAAATTATCAGGAAGGTGAGAAGTATGATTTTTATTTTTTAATGAGCGACTCATTGTTCGTTAAATAATACAATAATATTTATAAATTAATACCAATGCAACTATGGCTCTGAGTACATAATAATCTTTAATTCTGCCAAGTTTAACGTGTTTAAGTTTACAGTTTCTTTTTTCGACAAGAAAAGTAATAATCAAAGTACTCTGTTCCGTCCTTTATCTATTGCATAATTCTTTCTACGATACTTTTCTTCAGAAAGAGAAATAAAGGTGATGCTCTAGTTTTAGGAATCTGCAATTGATTGGGTACTAAGGACCGGCATCCGTTATTTCAGTATATTTTCTATGGATCTTTATCATATCTGCTGGAAACCTCCCTGCTATTAGCATGTTTCTTTCATGGATTTATGCAAAGATGGAGAAAATTTATCTGTTTTCTGGTTCAATAACTATACAGAGCTAGATTAATTCTGACTCTATCATTAACAGATTTTCATCTGCTATATGTATTGATAGATAGATTTTCTTTCTTTTCGATATTAACATCTGAGGGTGATGCTTTTGTATTCAATCCCTTATACCGTAGTATGAATTCTCTTAACAAACGAAGAGAATACATTTGATGTATTTCTCAATGAAAGACCAAGGAATACAGATGTGCACCACACACTGTCTTCTAATCGGGTTCTATTTCTAACATATGGAAAAATGTACCATTTTCGTTAACGTTATAGATCCGGTTTGATACTCAATATCCGTAAATTCATTTATCATCTGGTTTGTATTTTCAAATAAAATTTTAAAGGGTGGATAAATAAATAATTTTTTTAGATTAAACAGAAGTTAACCATCTGAAGATGCATGAATTAAATCCAGATTTATCCTATCCTTGATATCTCACTAACACCTATAACAACACTGCTAGTATCCGGGAAATCAATATCGTCTGTAGAATTATTCTCTATTGCAATATCAGTAATTGAGTTTGATTCAGAGGAATTGATATCACCATGATATAAGCACATCTCATCCGGTGTAG
>WHSX01000168.1:4685-6824 GCA_009379865.1 Candidatus Nitrosocosmicus sp. | reverse complement strand
ATAATCCCGATTTTATTAACGAGTACGCCAGCATTATACCACTGGTACCTGAATTACACAAATTTTCGATCTTAGTAGAAAATTTTGGTCTGATGCCTATCATTTCTGATACTATATTGCCTAAATATGAATCGTTAGAGCTACTTGATACAATTAGGCCATCTATTTCATCCTTTTGAATTTGCGTTTTCCCAAGTAGATCTATTATAGATTTACTAGCTAATTCAGCAGGTGTGAAGTCCGAAGCCTTGGTAAATTCTTGAGTATTGGAAGAATCAATTGCTATTTCCATAACTCTGTAAAATCCTTGTAGTTCAGATTGCCGTTAGTATCTTTTACAGGATTCATTTGTAGGATTGGTAAATCGATACCGATTTTTTTCCAGCGTTTGATCTGACTATTGCAATCATTTATCGAACCCGCAATGACAAAATCATTAAGCATTTCATCTGTAATGTTCCTAATTGACTCGTCTACACCATACTTGTTGTAATCATTGTAGATCCTTTCAACTGCTGACTTGTATTTTGTCTTAATCAATGATTCATAGTAGATCCTTCCCACTGATATATAAAAAGCCAAAGTTTTAGCAGCTCTGAGAGCAGCCTTCGTAGGATCTTTGTTAGATACGGAGGTTATAATTACAAATGCCTTAACAAAATCTTGATTTTGATTTTCAAATTTAATGTTCTCAAGCACCATTTTCAATTCATCCTTTGACTTTAGGTAGAGGATGACTCCGTCTGAATACTTTGTAGCAACGTTAATCATTCCTGGATTTACAGCAGCGACATAAATAGGAAGATCATCCCTAGAGTGTTCAAGCAGTTTAAAATTCTTAATATTTACAGTTTGTCCATGATAGTTAACTTTTTTCGATCTTAACAAGAGTTTTATCGATTGAACATATTCTTTCATCCTGATTAATGGTTTTTCAAATTTGATCCCATGAAGGTTCTCCACTAAGACAGAAGTGCTGGACCCAAGTCCTAATATGGCTCGTTTATTCGAGAGAGTATCTAATGTAATTCCACCCATACCAATCGTCGCTGGGGTTCTAGAATAGATGTTTACAATGGATGTTCCTAACTTCACTCTGTTTGTAACTTGGGATATAGCCCCAAGGGTTGAAAAGACTTCCTTCCCCCAAGACTCTGGAGCCCAGATGGAATGAATGTTTTCATTTTTGTCCACAATTGAAGTAAAATCGAGGATTTCTCTTAACTTTAATAATGATCCAATACTATATCCTATTTTTTCCTTCATATTTATTTTGAATTTATCCTTGATAGTTCTTTGGATGATTCTTCGATATCTTTGTGGGAATCAATTGATTTCCAAAATGATTTTTCAAATTTCTTCGCTTTTAATTTTTGTTCGTTTGCCATTGCAGGTAGTGCTGTTGTTTCAATGTTTCCTTTATCGGGTAAGAAGTCAAAAATTTCTTGGTTAAAAAAATAAATACCCGCGTTGATCCATTTATCGATTATATCCGGTTTTTCCTTAAATCCAGTCACAAATTGCTGGTCATTAAAATCTACAATCCCAAAGGGGCTTTTTAACGGAACAACTGCAATTGAGTTATAATCGTTCTTATGAGATAATATATTAAAATCTATGTTGGTTAATATGTCGCCATTAATCATAAAGAAGCCATTTTTTTCATCCTTTAGGAGAGATTGCGTGTTTTTCAGTGCACCACCGGTACCTAACGGTTCCTCTTCTACCATATAAGCAACTTTAACCTTGTACTTATTTCCACTTGCAATGTGATTTATGATTTGTTCTTTCAAATAGCCAACACAAATGATGATCTCTGTTATATTGTTTTTGGACAATAGCTTTATTTGCCACTCGATAATGGGCTTGCCTAAAATTTCTATCATCGGTTTCGGGCGGTTATCCGTGATCGGTTTAAGCCTCTTACCAAATCCTCCCGCTAATATTACTCCTTTCAAAACAAACTAACTGATTTGATTTAAAATATATTTTTTCCTATTGCCGACTCAAAAAAGGTTACTCTTAATAGGAATTTATATCTTATTTGCTCATTTAGACAAAAGCTATTACTATAATAATAGTGTTATTACTATAATAATAGTGTTATTACTATAATAATAGTGTTATTACTATAATAAT
>WHSX01000168.1:0-4586 GCA_009379865.1 Candidatus Nitrosocosmicus sp. | reverse complement strand
AATAATAGTGTTATTACTATAATAATAGTGTTATTACTATAATAATAGTGTTATTAATATTAGAAAAAATTATATTTCATAATTCGAGTTATGAAATAACACTGAAAAAAGCTTAAACTTTAAGTAATTTAACAATATGATTTAATAGATCATAGATCTGTTCTTGACTATGATCTGCATTTAGTGATATTCTTAATCGTGCTTCGTTTCTCTTGACAGTAGGATATCGTATTGCTTGCACAAAGAAATGCTGTCTTAATAGTTTTCTCGAGACTTCCAAAGCTCTTTTTTCAGAACCGATCAAAAGTGGAATTATGGGACTTTTTTCGACTTTTCGACTTTTAATTTCTAGTTCGTTAGCTATTTTGTAAAAATACTCAATATTTCTATACAACATAGTCTGGAGATCTCCCATCTTTGCTAATTGCATAGACATTATAGCTATTTCGGCCAAGTAATCTGGAAGTGCAGAGGTAAAGATAAAAGGTCTTGATTTATTAACTAAATATTCTCTTACTAACTTCGAACAGCTAACATAACCTCCGAAACAACCAAGTCCTTTGCTCAGACTACTAATATGAATATCTACTGCTTTGTTAACCCCAAAATAGCTTGGAGTTCCTCCATAATCCTTTGGCTTGTTGTTACCTATAATGAAATCTCCATGTGAGTCGTCAACTATGAGTAAACAATTATTTTCATTAGAAATGCGCACAATTTCAGTTAAGTCGGCCATATCGCCGTCCATGCTAAAAATTCCTTCAGTTATTATTATTTTTCGTTTGTTATCATGCTTTTTTATATTTTTTTCCAAATCTATCATATCATTATGAGGAAATGGATGAATTTTGCTTGTGGATATCTTGCATCCATCTATTATGCTCGCATGATTCAATTCATCGCTAAAAATAATAGTTTCTTTGTCAGAGATACACCCTAGAACTCCCAAATTTGCCATGAATCCTGTAGGAAAGAGCAAGGATGAGGTTGTTTTCCTGTGCTCTGAGAGAGCAATCTCCACGTTTTCTAAACTTTCCGTATTCCCGCTAATTAATCTCGAGCTACATTGTGAAATTCTTGAGGTAATCAGGTTTCTTAACTTTTTTACTAAAAATGCGTTCTTAGATAAACCCAAATAGTCATTAGATGAAAAATTAATTACGTTAGGTACACTATTTCCTTTTCCTGAGTCTGAGATATCTTCAACAGTTCGGAGCTCTCTGTATAGATCCTCCTTCCGTAACTCTCGTAACTTGTCTTGAAAATAAAATGAATTACTTTTGCTTGAGCCCAATCTCTTTTATCATTCTAATATCCTCAAGAGGTTTATTTCCTTTTGTAGTTAGGTATCCTCCAGTGATAATTCCATTAGCACCTGCTTTTAGGACTTTTTTATCATTCTTTTTGAGATGAACTTCTCGCCCTCCTGCAATTTTTAGAATGGCTCTAGGCATAAGAAAGCGAAATGTTGCAATTGTCCTAATTATTTCCTCTTCAGTTAGTGAATATTTGTTAAAGAGCGGAGTGCCCTCTCTACCTATTAACATGTTTATAGGGACTTCGTCAGGATTCAAAGATTGTAAAGAAATACCTAACTCTACCCTTTGTTCAATAGTTTCTCCCATACCGATGATACCCCCACTACACAACTCTAATCCAACTTCCTTCACAATTTTAGCAGTATTAATTCTATCTTCGTAGGTATGGGTGGTACAAATCTTATCAAACATGCTCTTAGCCGTTTCTAAATTATGGTTGTATCTTTTAACACCTAACTTCTTTAATATTTGAGCTCTTTCTCTAGTCATAAAACCCAGAGATGTATTAACATCTATATCCAGACTTTCTTTTATCAACTTTATTGTATTGCATATTTGGATAAAATCCTGTTCTGGAGGAGCCCTGTAAGCACAAACTATACAGAAACTATTTGCCCCATTATCCTTTGCTTCTTCTGCTTGTGCTAAAATCATTTCTGGGGATAATAGTGGATATTTTTCGATTTTGGTGGTATTAAACGTTGATTGGGAACAAAATGAACAATCTTCAGGACATCTACCAGATTTTGCATTAACTAGGGTTTCAACATCAACTTTGTTGCCTCCGAATTTCACCGTAATTTTATTTGCACATTCAGCGAGGAAATCTAGATCAGCAGAATCAATTAATTTCATAGCTTCCTGATAATTAAGTTGTTTATCTGAGAAAACGTTAACCATTTTTTGGTAGATGAAGTCCCTAGTCAAATTACTCATTTGATAATTCTTTTTCTATAAAGACTTACTTATATTAGTATTTAAGTGCACCTATGATGGCTAGTCAAAAGCGGAAATCGTCTAATATGTAGCAATTCTAATTCGTCTAAAAAAGGACCGATTTTCATACAGGCTTAGAACTAGACCGATTTTTTTACTCTAGTTTTTTGAATTCTAGTTCAATTTTTTTTTATATTTACTCGTATTAATTTGACTACCTTTATTTTACTCTCAAATTTGGATGGACCTTATGAAATATGCGTTTGCTTACTTACGGGTGAGTACCGAAGAACAAACCGTCTTGAATCAGAAGTTGGCGATGCAAAGTTGGGCTCAGTCACATGATTTTCAGATCTTAGATTATTTCGAAGACTCTTCAATTAGCGGAAAAACAGCGGCAATAGGCCGAAAGGGATTCCAAGAACTCTTAAAAATAGTAGCATTAGAATCTGTCGATGCAGTTTTGGTCTACGAACTTTCGAGGGTGGGTCGCACTTTTTGGGATACCTTGGAAGCTATTAAGGCTATCGAACAGTATTCACCGTTAATCTCTTGCTCTCCACGGGAAACTTTTCTACAAACAACTGAACCAAGCATCAGAAAGCTTATGCTGGGCATACTGACATGGGTCGCAGAACGCGAAAGAGAGTTGTTAGTTCAAAGAACCAAAGACGGCATTATTAGGGCTAAATCCGTGGGAAAACATATAGGAAGACCTAGAAAAGTATTGAACCCTGCTGATTTAATTAGTCACCTTTCTCAAAACAAATCCAAATTAAGAATTGCGAGGGAATTAGGAGTTTCAAAAGCAACCCTGTACAAAAATTTAAGAAATCTTGCCCCTAGCTAGCATTTCTCTTATTAATATCCAAAACAATCTCTAATTGAGTGTCCATTATCTTATTTAGAGAATGTGAGTCTATGGCTAAAGGCGGTATGACGATCATTGTATCTCCTAGAGACCTGAGTAGGACACCTCTTTTGAGTGATTCTCTAATAACAAAATAGTTGATGGGTATGTTATCTACCTTGGTAATGGGCTTACCATTCACTGCAAGATCAAATCCTGCTAACAATCCTTTCGCTCTGATATTTTTTACTATTGGAATTGATTGAAATTCTTGTAACCTCTTCTTAAGTAGTTTGCTATTTGATCTTATCTTGTCCAGCAGATGATTCTCCTTGTACATTTTTAGATTTTCAATAACAGCTGTGCAACCAATTGGGTGTCCAGCATAAGTGTGACCGTGAAATAAGTGTTTTTGATCTCCTAAATCACCGGAAAATTCCTGGAATATTTTTTTGGAGGTTAATGTAAGGGCTAACGGAAAATAACCTCCTGTGATTGCTTTGCCAAAACATGCAATGTCTGGAACGCTTTCTTGGGATATATATTCTATCATATTTCCGAGTCGTCCAAACCCCGTCGCAATTTCGTCCAAAATGAATAAAACATTATGTTTTTTGCACATTTCTTTAATTCTCTTTTGATAGCCAGTTGGGTAAATATTGACCCCTCCGGCCAATTGAGCACCACTTTCCATTATTAGCGCTGCACTCTTATCTGCATTTTTCTCAATTATCTTTTCTGTCCTTTCTAGCAACAGATTTAACTTTTCTAAATTAACTATTCCATCTAGGGTTACCTTTTTAGGACCAGGAATTACATGACAATTCAATAACAACCTTTTGTAACTTTTAAAGTATTTGTCAACATATCCTACTGACATCGCACCAATAGTATCACCGTGGTAACCTTCAGCTAATGATAAAAATGAGGTTTTCTTCAAATTACCTTGATTATTCCAATACTGGAAAGCAATTTTTAGTGCGGCTTCTATAGCCGAGGAACCATTATCCGTGAAAAATACCTTGTTCAGGCCCCTAGCTAATTTTAAGAATTCATTTGATAGCTCAATTGATTTATCATTTCCTATTCCAAAAATAGTTGAGTGAGGTATCTGTTTAATCTGGTTGATCATTGCATTTGTAATTCGATTACTGCTAAATCCCCAAACATTGCACCACATATTTGAAATTCCGTCAAGGTATCTGTTTCCTTCATTATCACAAAAATAAAAACCACTCCCGGATCTCATAATTCTCCTCTTGAGATATTTGGTATAATCATGCATTTGTGTATAGGGATACCAAATGTTGTCATTTTTTGACAAATATAGATAATCTATTCTTGTGTTGATTAATAAATTCTTTATCCTTCTATTCTTGAAATATATATTGAAAGCCCTATTAATGTAAACTGTTTACCTAATGAATTTAAAGGAATTATTATACTTAAAGATCGATCAACTTGGCATAGATTATATCAAA
>WHSX01000167.1:3739-6890 GCA_009379865.1 Candidatus Nitrosocosmicus sp. | reverse complement strand
TACGGTGGTTATACCTTATGTACGGTGGTTATACCTTATGTACGGTGGTTATACCACTAAGATCAATACATAATATGTTATGGCAAGAAAAGACGTAAACTACGTCAAATGTAATAATTGTGAATATTACGCATAATATATTCGGTTGTCGAACTTTTTTTTAAACGTAGTTTACTTAACAATATTTATTAATTATCCATAGACATAATGATTAGATATTATATGGGAATGGAATTTTACGGAGATTCTTACAAGGGAAATGACGAACCTATTTTTGTTGGCATACCAACTTTTCTTAAACTACCTTATGTCAAAAAAAATGAAGAATTGCAAAAGATAAAGCCTGACATCGCAATAGTAGGAGAGCCTTTCGATTTTGGAACTACGATAAGACCTGGTTCTCGTTACGGCCCTAGAGCAATTAGAGCTGCATCTACTGTTCCTTCTCCACCTTATGAACATTTCAACATTGAAACTGGGGTCGACCCGTTTGGAGTCTTTAAAGCTGTTGACTACGGTGATGTCAATATCTCTCCTGGGGATGTCATTGAGTCTCATAGACGGATGACTAATAAAGTTAAAGAAGTTCTCGATATAGATGCAATCCCAATAATTTTGGGCGGAGATCATTCAGTGACCTTTGCAAACGTTCGTGCACTTTCTAAAAAATATAAGAACATAGGAATGATCCATATTGATTGTCATGCTGATTGCGCACCACAAGGACTTTGTGGATTCAAATATGATCATGGAGCTCACATTAGACGAATCATGGAATTGGGATGTCTTAAGGGAAAAAATTATACGCTTATAGGTCCTAGGGGTTATTGGCCGGGACCAGATCTGTACAAATGGATGGCCGACCAGGATTTTCAGTGGTTTACGATGCTTGATGTGGAGGAATTAGGGATTGATCAGATTGCCAAAGAGGCTGCGGATAGAGCAAACGACGACGTTGATGCTGTGTATGTTAGTTGGGATATCGACACTTTTGATCCTGCGTACGCACCAGGAACCGGTGAACCAGAGCCCAATGGTCTAACTTCAAGGGAGGGGATGAAGCTAATGAGATTATTATCAACTTCATTTGATCCAAATAGATTTGCATTCGATCTTGTTGAGGTTTCCCCAACATATGATGTAAGTGACGTTAATTCTTATAACGGGGGTATTACATCTGGGCTCGCAAATCGTTTGATAGTTGAATTAATGGCCGGGTTATCCTTGACCAAAAAGGGCGAATCTGAAGGAAAACCTGTACGACCCAAACTTTATCGTGGTAAGGGTCATACGTACGATTTTGGAAAGGCCCCTAAAGCAAAGATACCGAAAAGAAAGTAATGCATCTAATCCGAGTACAATGCTTTTCTTCACATCAACCTATCCATCACAATATTTTTTTGAGAGATGAAATCGATGAAACTATATTTTTTAATACATTCAAGATTATTGAAACAAAAATCAAAAGGCAATTAAGAATCAATTTAAATGAATCGATGTGGTTTTATTGCGGATGTGTTTTAAATCAATTACACTTGGGCACTGCAATAAATGAAATCAGGATAAATTTATCTAAGATGCTAAGTGACAAAATGGCTATGATAGGAGTAGTGGAGTCAATGAAAAAAATTGAAATTGAAATAAAAATTGTTAAGGATCGCATTATTTCCCATAATATAAAATTAAGATTAGTAAGGCCCATACGGATGAGTAAAAATTAAACAGCAAATGCACCAAATCGTGTCTTATTTTTTGAAAATTGGTAACCAGTGCTGAAAAAAATTGTTGATATTTGCTGTTGATATTTGAGTTTAAAACCTGAATTTGTTCCACCCTTATGTATATATCATCAATAGAAAATTAATAATAATGGTGATGGGGTCTTTGTTGTTTGCCCAACTTATCAAAGTAATGATCATGTTTCTTGTCTCCACCAGCATGCGAATGCTCTGTTCCATCCTCATGGGTATGAGTATTCATTAGTGGTTTTTTGATAATAATGTCGTCTATATTTATCAAAAGACGGCCTACTTCTACAGCTGTATTGAGCACTTGCTCCTTTACAATTGTAGGTTCGATCACATCCCAATCCAGTTGAGTTATTTTTCTTTCGTCTGAATTTAGTCCAAACCATTTAACCTTTTTACTATCAAAATTCTGAGATAGATTTAGTCTAAGTTGAATAAAAGCATCCATCAAATTCAACCCTGAATTTTTTGCAAGAATTAATGGAATTTCTTCTAATGCTTCTGAGAATTTAAGTAAAACTATTTGTTCCGTTCCTTCAATCATGTTTGCTCTTTTTCTTACTTGTTGTGCCATTAATGCTTCACAAGATCCCCCTCCAATTACAATGGATGGATGTTGGACGAATCTACTTATGACCGTAATAGTACTCTGAATTGCACGATGATATTCATCTAGCATCATTTTTGAATTTGCCCTAATTAAAATTGAAACCGTTTTAGGATTTATACATCCTTCTACAAAGATCATCTTATCGCTCCCTATTTTCTTCTCATATACATTTTTGGCGTATCCTGCATTACTTTGTATGTTGCTAATATCTAAATCCTTTATCAATTTTCCGCCTGTAGCTTTCTCTAGCCAATGAAGATCATTCTCTTTTACTCTTTTGACTGACATTATTCCAAACTTGGCCAAAAGATCCTGTGCCACCAAGTCTATTCCTTTACGGTTTACTACTACGTTTACACCACTATCGATTATTTTTTGAATCTTGTTTCTCGTGATGCGGTTTTCTTCAACCCTAAATAGATACATCTGTTCTGGACTGCTGATTGATAATTGAGATTCTGTTTTTGTCGACCTTGCCTGAAGGTCTTCATCTAGTAAAAGGATTCGTGCATTTTTGACAAATTTAGGCATGAGGTCACTATCTATTGATTTATCAATCAGTACTCCATCAATCAGAATACTCTCTGATAAATTACCAATTTTTTCTTCAATTTTTATGTCATCCACCTCTAGGAGGTAGTTATTATTAGAATAAACGGTATTAATCGCGTTAACGGTAATTTCCAAAATATTATTTAATTCGGATTGTGGGTCAGAGGAAAGCCTGACTTTTGTTCCTAAACACGTCCGTGCGAGTTTCTCAATGATCGTCCTATCCTTGCTACCTACTTTT
>WHSX01000167.1:0-3729 GCA_009379865.1 Candidatus Nitrosocosmicus sp. | reverse complement strand
TCCAAGGCCTCTAAGGAATATTTGAGCCCTTTATCATATCCGTTAACAATGGTAGCCGGATATATGTTCATCGCCAGCATCTCTTGTGCCTTTTCCAAAAGAGTAGCCGCAATTATGGCAGTTGTTAGCGTTCCATCCCCCACTTCGTTATCCACTGTATTAGTGGCATCGATTATCACTTTAGCTGCGGGATGTTGAACATCTATCTTACGGAGAAATGTGACACCATCTTTTGTGCATGTCGATTCACCAATTATGTCGATATAGATCTTTTCATTTCCAAAAGGACCATAGCAGCTCTCAATTAGGGATTTTATCAGCCGCGCGGCATGGATGTTGTAATTCCTTACTTCTTTGCCACTTGTTCGCTGTGTATCGTCAGGGATTAGTTTAGCATAGGACATATCTTGTTATGATTCCTGGAGTTTATATATGGTAACATCAAAAATGTATTTTACAAAAGTCTCCAATTCGTTCTTAAAATAAAAAAGTAGATTACGTATTCGTTTTTTGGAGCAGATGTGTAAATTCCCCTTTTTTGCAATACTTTTTTATAGTTATTAATTATTAATTCCTTAATGTCAACTGTAACATCTAAAGTTGAAATTGAAAATGCTTCAAAGAATGCAATAAACGCCCTCTTTGGACCAAATGTTGAAAATTTTAGAATACGTGAAGTATTTCCATATTCTGAAGATCAAATTGTAGCCCATAGCGAACAAATGGACGAGACGTCTCAACCAAAGGATGGATGGGATATTCAGGTTACATTCTTGTTAAACGGTCTTCAATATACAGTGGATCTCATTATTCATGAAAAAGATGGACAGGTGAGTTATTCTAGGGTCATTGACAAAATGGTTCCTCTCTGATTTTTAGATGCTATTTAAGAATATTTTACTAGCTTTCGATGGCTCAAATGCTTCGTCAAAAGCAGCAGAATATGCAATTTACTTGTGTAAATTAGAAGGGGCACCTCTTACATTCTTACACATACTTGATAATATTAAGCAAGGCGGGGTCATTGGTCTGAGAGCACGATATGGTGATACTAACTTGATTGATGGATACAAAAGAGCAAGAAGGCAGGACGCAGAAAAATGGATAAAACCAATTCGAGAGACAGCTACAACAGAGGGTATCAAGAGTACCATTGCTATTTTAGATGATGAAAAAAATTCTAAAGTAGAAACAATCGTTCAATTTATAGAAAAAAATAACATTGATCTAGTTATTATGGGTTCGAGAGGATTGTCTAAATTTAAACAAATGTTAGTTGGGAGTATTGCAGCAGGGATAATTAGTCATTCCAAATGCCCTGTGCTGGTAATCCGATAACTGTCTACTTTTTTTTTAGATAGTTTAGGATGATTTCTTTTACAAAATCATTTACCTCGTGACCATTCTCTTTTGCCTTTTGCTCTAAAGAATTCCACAGGATTCTATCCTTTTCTTTGGAAGGATTAAAAACTAATCTTACCGTAAGTAGTCCTTTGGGAGCACCCCTTTTTATCCCTAATCGGATGAGTTCTTCCTTTAGCGCAGCAGGCTCGATATCTGACAACTTTATCTGAACTTCAGACGGCTGTCTTGCTATTTTTATACCCTCATAAAGCGTAATTTCACTATTTTCTATTTTTTCCTGAATCTGGTTTGGAAGTGTAAGAATGCTTACCCATTCACTAAGTGTGCTTTTCGGTAACCCGTATATACGCGATACTCCTGTAATTCCAGACTTCGTCGATTCTACCAACTTTTTTACCATTCTTGCCTTTTGTAAAGGAGAAAGATCTTTTCTTATCAAATTTTCAAATAGAGAGGCTGCCTCTGCTTCTGCACCCTTTAATTTTGTAATAACTGCTGGAATTTCTTTCTCTCCTTTATTGTGCAGGGCTAAAAATCTTCTCTTTCCTATAAGTAACTTATATCTTTTAGTAAAATTATCAAATCGGACCACAACCGGTTGAAGTAATTCAAATTTTGCTAAATGTTCTTTCATTAAGTTATCACTGGAGTCTTTTCCAAATGAAAAATTCTTACGGACATTTTCATCCGCTACATCGATTAATTCAACCGGAATATTCTTAATCTTCAATCCTTATTACTTATTCGTCTTTTATATTATTATTCATTTTGGTTTGAAGCCATTAGGTTGCCTCCTTCCTTGTTAATCGTATTATACGCATTAATCTTACGCCTAAATTCGTAATTTACGGGATTCTAAACAATCCTTATATTAATTAAATTTGATAGTAAGTGATGCAAAGTTATCTCAAATCAAATGAAAAACTTGATCATTATGATGAATTGAGTAAAGCAACTTTTTTATCTTACTTTATTTCCTTATACATTTCTACTATTGAACACAAGAATAGGGATGATAGTATTTCAGTTAGTGAAATTTATGATTTTATACAGGATCTACAAAACGAATTGAACTTTAAGATCCCTCCTATCGACAAAAGAGATATCAGTTTGTGCTTTTATATTTTAGACAAATTGGGTGTATGTAGTTGCTTAAAATAAATACTAACTATTTTAAGAATAAATACCTAAAATTTGGTAATGAAAGTTCGATTACAGATGAAACCAACAATCCTGAAGAACTGGTAAAGTGTGGTGAAAAAGAGGCCAGTAGGAATAATTTTGAAAAGGCTCTAAATATTTTTGAGAAGGCAATAAGAATAAATCCCGCATTTGACTCTGCTTATGGTGATAAGGCCCTAGTATTTGACAAGATGGGAAAATTGGATGAATCTTTAAAAATGTATTCTAAGGCATTGGAAATTAATCCAAAAAATTCGATAACGTGGCATAATAAGGGTTTAACCCTTATTAAGAAAAAAAGAATGGATGAAGCCATAAATTGTTTTGATAAAGCTATCTCTATTGATGAAAACTATTCCAAGGCTTGGTATAACAAAGGAAGATGCCTTGAGATGCAGGGTAATATGGAAAATGCACAGATTTGTCTGACTAGAGCTAAAAAATTGGACCCATTCCTGTTTTCCAAAATTAAACTAAGATAAAAGAGCAAATAATACCACTATTTTTAGTTCCTGTTTTGAATTATTAACTTTGGACTGAATATTCTATTCAATTTGTTACCGCCTGTAGGGCGCAGAAGATGATAGAATTATATCTCTTAAAACAATATTATTAATTTATGTAAAAATAATTAGTAAAGTTTAATTGAGAGGTTCTATATTTAATTTCATGAAAGAAATTAATATTTATATTCGACCAAACGATCTTTCAAAAGTGACTGATATTTTACAAAAGCATAAGTTGGGTATTACCTTCTTTGATATCCAAGGAACTGGTAGAACTCCACGATCTACCTCCGAAATTATTCATTCTTATCAAACCGGTAGAACCACAATACCCAAATTTATAGGCCGTGTCCTTGTAATCTCGATAGTTTCAGATTCGATTGTTAGCCAAATCATAGAAGAGATGATGTGTAGTTTTGATATGCAAGAAGAACCGTATGGAGTACTCTTTGTAAAAGATGTGACTAATGCTTATGAATTAGGGACCGAGTTGAAGGGGGATGAAGTTCTAGTTTCAAAATGATCTAATTCTATGAATGAACAATCTTTTGGAAAAGGCTTTGCGATTTCAAAATTATGTTGACGCCTTTTTCTGATATATTAATTTTTACTAACTGTTTTCGGCTCTGTAAAGTTAACGAAAAAGCTATAGCAATCCTTTGCTTCTATGAAGCAT
>WHSX01000166.1 GCA_009379865.1 Candidatus Nitrosocosmicus sp. | reverse complement strand
TGGCATCGAAACCACGGATCCGAATTTACTCGTGGCAATAATTAGTTGAGCGTATCTATCGCGGTTTGTTATCAGGGAAAATCTTAATCTCGATCTTCAATGCTGAATTATTATCTGCACTATGAAAAGTCATCAATCAATAATCACAATAATCACAATAATTTCTTTTTCAATATCAATTCTTACATCATTTCTTCTTACCACTAACAACAAATTACAATCTAATACTATTTGCAAAGTTGATTGCAATAATGATAATGATAATGATGATAATGATAATGGTGACTTGCCCTTCCTAATCAATTCAAAAAATTTGACCAACGTCCTAATTGGTAACACTGTAGATACCAAACATGATACTCGTCTCATTACTCTTGATAAAACTACTCAAATGCCTGAAATCCATGGATTTTACGACATTGTTTCCACCCAGATAAGCAAAATGTATAACAATGATTTGGTTTTCACCATTAATTTGGATGAGGATCCAAATAAGAATAAAAAATATGAATCAACATATCTTTGGCTAATAAGTCATCTTGATCCATTAAATAACCAGAATCAGGTCTTCACCATAATCATCCCTAACTTTGGCAGCGAATCTAATTTTAGAATTAAAGGATGGTATTTGACAATCTATGATAATATTAATAACGAATATTCATTTCCCCTATCTAGGATAGACAATATGACTGATAATAAAGTGGAGATAACAATCGATCCTAATTTCATAGGAGGTATCCTCGATTTCAATTATACAACAGCAGTCATGATTAGAGTAAATGATACATTTCTTGATAAACAGCCAGATTATCTAATTGACTCATCTCCTGATGATAATTCCTTTTGGTCGAAATGGTTTGATTAAGAATCATACATTCATTCACATTACTAAATGTCTTTGGTAAAGTCTATAATACAACCATCCTAATTGGAATTTCAAAAGTAACTTTTGCTTTATACTATTACTCATTTATTGTTATATTATATTTGATCTATATCATCTCATCTTGCATCTTGTTTTTAATTGGAGTAATACGATTACGCCAAGGCCGGTAGGCTTTTAATTCTTTGAGTATATTAAAACCCGTACTTTTATCATAATTCAGCAAAGCTAAAGGTATTATTAGTCTAGCTCTAAAGAGTAGTCCGGGAAACAGACCTTGAAATGCATACTTTTACCATACTGGTATTGCAGGCTTAGTTGCAGTGTGATATTCTAAAGTAAAGAATTTTTTTGATATGTAAATAGATGATATATCCACAGAACCAATTATTAGTAATAAACATTCTCAACGGGCCTATTAGGTGTAATTAACAGATAATTTATCATCGTTCTTTATAACATTTCTATTAATCTATTTTCTGAAGTCTTCATATTAATCAAACATACTATATAAGAAGTACATCATAAAAATATAGTATCATTATAGATAATAAATAGATGATATAAATTGTACAGTAAAATCGCATGAATAAGCTCTACTTGTTTGCAATTGCAAGTATTCTTGCGACAGCTACGTTAATGGCTGGCACTTTTACATCAGCAGCAATTGCCCAAGCTCCAATTTCACTATCTGGTGAAATTGGTTCTACGACAGATCCAATGTCTTCAAACATGACCACAACAGATGGAAATGTTACAGGCACAGATAACTCAACAACACCTATGTAGGCTAATATTACTAGCATAGTGGCCACAAACATTTTTCAATTCTCTATTTTTTTCTGTTTTAGATTTTCAGGACTTTACTTATTAAACAGTATTATTTGACCACATCATGGAAAAATGATTTTTCAAAAGTAATGCCGTTTTAAAGTTGTTTTGTGAATAAATTAGAGGTTCTAGTTTAAATATTATCACTATATCAATTTTGATTTCAATCATACTTTGGAGGTATTCCGTTTCTTGTATTCACAAAGAGGTAGAGCATATTTAAATGATATATTTATAGTTAAGTGAACAGACCCTATTAGTAGTAACCTCTAATTATATAATATGTCTTTTTAGTGTAACCAAGCCAATTTAATGAAGGGCAACGTGGGTCGGATCAGAGAAACACTAATTGAAGATAACTTTACTGCTTGTAATAGTAGTATATGGTTGAACACAAATTAGATGGCTGACTTATTGAAACTAATCCTTGCTGGAAAATGCATACATCTCCAAGTTCAACCAAAAGGCTGCTCTGTCTAAGATTGTGGACAAGATAGTATCAAATCTTACTTTCTAACTATTATATTATAACACTAATTTATTAATAAGTATGACATTACCTATATATTCATATGTGCTTTTATTTTAATTCAGAATTTTACTCTCACTCATCACACTTTTCTTTACTAATAAAAGATTGATTTAGAATGGGTTTTGAAAAAAAGGATTTAATTTTTAGCAAGGGACGACTTGAAGCTCTTACTGATGGAGTATTTGCAATAATTATGACAATATTGGTGTTTAACATTAGCGTACCGGAACTCATATTATTTGCAGAGGGGGATTATGCATCAGAGAGACTTTCTACTAGATTTGCTGATTTATGGCCTGATTTCTTAGCTTACGTGATTAGCTTTTCAACCCTCGGTGCTTTTTGGGTTGCACATCATAGAATTTTCCGCTGGATAGTTTATGTAGACCGCCCTTTGATCTGGATTAACATCTCATTTCTAATGATTATTGGATTAGTACCCTTCTCTACTACTTTACTTACACAGTACATGGATAGTCAAAATTCGATCTTTGCATTTTCATTCAATGCAATTCTTGCAGGTTTACTAATATATGCAATATATTATTATGTCAAACGGAATCCAGAATTAGTTGACAAGTCGGTACAGGCTCTGATTGAGAGAAGCTCTAGTAGACGTATATTAGCTACGACATTAACGTACTCGGTAGCTATCATATTCTCATTTATTTACTTACCTGCTAGTCTGTTTCTTTTATTACTAGTTCTAATACCCGAGATCATACCCGACAAATATTTTGGAAGAAAGACTACATAGAAATTATTCGTCAAAAATTTATTTCCAATTTAAATAATTAAGATGATCTACTTTACAGATGAAACACTTTCAAAAAACCCGAAAATGAAAATGCGTTATTATCATTCCTCAAATACCTTTGGTCGGATTTATGTTGTTAACGACATAATTTTTTGTTTTTTCAAAAAAAAAACGATTACAGGTTCATTCTATGGTGTTTCATCATAGGTCCATTCACTTTTGAACACCCAACCATGATTAATAAAAGCAATAATTTAATTGAAATAATTTAATTGTGTTAAATGTCTACTAATGGTATCTACCGTTTTTAAAACATGTGACCTTGACTGATTCTTGACAAAATGGAGATGTGTACGAAAATACTTATAGTCCAATAAGAGTAAAAAGACCTATCTATGTGTTACCCAGAATGTAATTCTGGCCATGAACATAAATCCGCTGATACGTAGGGTTGTATAGGTCCTAATCCAAACTTGCCATTTTTATGACGGATAAAAAAGTGATTATATTTTCCTTTTGTCCTCGTTTATTTACTTCGATGATTGAACAAGATTGGTTATATACTCTTTAGGCATATTAGAGGTAACATTGACCACTAAAATTCTCAGGAATCTGGTCCTTTGTTTTGGAATTTCTACCCTTCTACTAGTTTTGCCGACTTTACAATCCTCCTTAGCACATCAGATAGCTCTGTACTCTATAAATGGAAAAGACTATCTTATGGAGGTGGAATGGGCAAATGAACCCGTCGCTGTTGATGACAAGACTAACGTAGTATTAACAGTTGTCTCACCAAATATGACAGATCCAACTAATGCAGAAGCAGATGGTACTCAACCAATTACAGGACTTGAAAATTCATTAAAGGTAGACATAATGGCTGGAAATAAAACTCTTTCATCAAACCTAGCTCCAGCATTTGGAGAACTGGGTGTATATGAATCAGAGACGTTTTATCCTACCGTTCCAACAACATTTAGTTTTAGAGTATATGGGGACATAAATGGAACAAGTTTCGATAACACAGTTAGTTGTAATCCAATTTTAGGTGAAGATGTCCCTCCGGATAACTCTACTGTTAAAATCTCCGATGGAGTTGACAGAAGGGCTTTGATTGGTGGATTAGAATGTCCAGAAGATAGAATAGGATTTCCAGAACCCTATACATCCCAACACGAAATTGTTCAAGTGCTAAATGGAACTAACACATAACTTTCTTTTTTTATATCATGGTCTAAAGAAGTCTAGATTAAGTGACAAATAGTAAAACTAGTGATCATGAATTTAGTAATATCTAATAATAAAAGCAGCAGCGTGGTTTACTCGTTTTATTATTCATTTGTCGAATATCCATAAGTAGTATGATACCATACTCCCCCCATTATTTGTATTCTTATATGCGGATTGGCATTTGTCGATATTCCCATACTAAGGAAAGATGTAATCGACGGTTATAATACTCGCTATGGTGAAGGTATCACTATTTTTCAAAGTTTGTCAAGTTGAAAAATAAGGCTCTGTTGTATAGGTTGATATTTGTATCTTGATTACAGAATATTAAACCATAACATGCCCGGTGGACTTCAATACCATGCCCGGTGGACTTCAATACCATGCCCGGTGGACTTCAATACCATGCCCGGTGGACTTCAATACCATGTGTCCTTTAGGATAGGATAGATTCTATCGATAATTGAATCTCCGAGTAATTTGTTTTACAAATACTTTCAATTGAAAGTTAATCTGAATCCAAAATCCCTTTATCGGTGTTCGGATTATTTGTAGAGCCTCCTCTATTATGATTACCAGGTTGCTCTAAAGTTCCTTCATCTTGTATCGGTGCTGCGGGACCAGATGACGATGAAGGATGAGGTGTTGGGGGGGTGTTGAGGGTACCTCAAGCAATTGCAGCTCTTTATCATCACAAGTTGTATAACCTTCATCAGATACATATGTGCAGGTTTGAGAAAATACTAACCCATCACTTTCTTTCCAACAACAAGTCTTATTAGCGGGCTTAGCGCCAAGGGGAAATATTTTACAATTTTGAACTATTCATAAAGCCTGGGTCCGGTTTTGTCGCGAATACATACGGTGGACTACAAACTAATCCTGTCATAAATATGGCCATGATGGCTGTAATCAAAGAGTTCTCATGATTATCACTGTTCAATTGACTCCTCTTTGTTTTCAATTTTGATACTATTTGTATAAAAAATTGGTTTTTCATGTTTTTGGATATAATTGATTATATACATAAATCTGCATAACTTTGAAAAGTATTTGAGAATGTCTAACTAATTCTGAGAATCTTGGAATGACAAAAGCACTGGTCAAACTTGAGGATAACTAGTTCGGCGAAATAGCAACGAGCCCCGTGGGTTTAATAATAAATATCTTGAGTTTAATTTCATTTTCAAGTTGACTTTTAATTGATTGGTTTATAAGATTACCAATAAAACAATACTCTTTTTTTGTTTGTTAAGAGAAAATATGATCATGTAATTGTTGGCTTAATCCTCAAATAAATCAGATTACTCTAATACTGAATGTTAAATACTATACTATACTAAAGTCATAAATGAGCAATTCAAATATCAAACCAGAACTGCATAACAAATTTTTCCATAAAATATCCATAAAATTGGTTTTAATAGTTATTGTCTCAGGATTTTTGGGGATTTCGTCTTTTGATTTGACCTATAATAGTATAACCGCACAGACTCTTCAAGGTAAGTGTACTCCGGATATGGGAATAAACATATCAAAGTCTAATTGTTTCTCAAACGCTCCTACTAATCCAGTATACAATGTTCCCAATACTGATAATGTTAGACCACCATCTGAAAATACATCTACCTACTCCAATAATTCAAACTCTAATGCAAATACATCCACTAGATAATCTAATCACTAACAGCTTAGGACATCTACGGTTTAAACAATAATCGAAAGATGTTCCTCAGATTTTTATTTTCTTTTTTTTACACTTTACAATATAATTCTTTAATTGATAATGCTCCTATTTATTTTGCAGAATAGCATTTGATTAAAGATTATTCTCGATGGTTTCAATAGATATTATCTATCTTTCTGCGCTTTCGTTCACATCACAGAGAGAAACACACTCTAAAGCCTTGTTGTAGTGGCCCTTTTTACCTTTAATGAAAAAAGTAAATCCACTAATGATCGAGAGAAGTATGCTGCATTAGCACACGTGGTAAAAGGAAAAGCATTGCCAGATTATACTTGTAAGATGTTCTTGTATATAGATATACGTCTGCTATCACAAGACAAGATGGCTTGGTTCTAACCGCCACACTCCCGCAACTTAGGTTCACTACCGTGTCTGTCATTGCGCCTGCCTAATTATCATCATCTAGATGGTTCGTTTTGTATGTCGACCGTTATTGAGTACTGGTATACTCATCGTGCCGACGAAACCATAGCCCCATTTCGTTGCGCCCCTTCGGTGCCCGGTCGAGCCACTGGTACATCCCCCAGAGCGCATCAAGGCCTCGTGCATAGGCGGAGTATGTGTGGTAGACAACGCCGTCAGAAAATGCAAACGCGCTCATACCTGGTGCCTCACGAGTGTAGGTTAGGACGTCAGTGCCGCTCATGGCCGCGAACTTATTTGGGCCCTCCTCCGAGTCTGAGATCGTGTTGAGCGCGCGGTAGTTGTAGTCGACACTACCGGAGAGCTGCTCTTCCTCGGTGAAAGACGTGTTGAAGTCGTAGTTAAAGTCGCTGTCTAGTGATGACGCCCAAGTAAACGTCCAGCCCATTCGGCGCTTGTAGGCCTGGAGCGCAGCGACAGGCGCACGCGAGACCGCGATCATTGCTACATCGTGGTTTTCGAGATGCACGGCGAAGCCGTTGAAGCCGTCCGCGATGGCAGAG
>WHSX01000165.1 GCA_009379865.1 Candidatus Nitrosocosmicus sp. | reverse complement strand
CAACAGACTGGGAACGTTGGAACCTGGTCAAAAATGTGCAACCTGCGGAAATACATCTGCCAGATGTCCTGGGCATTTTGGTCATATAGAACTTGCGGAACCCGTTTTACATATTGCCTTTATCGATGACATTCATAAATTGCTTTTAATTACGTGCAGATCGTGTAATCGTATTAAACTTAGTAATGAGGATTTAGAAAAATACAAAAATTTACGCGACAGCAAGGCAGCATATGCTGTAATTACTCTTGAAAACGTTAAAGACGAGATCATTGAGAAAGCAAAGAAAGTTAAAGTTTGTCCACATTGCCAGAAAGAACAATACGATCTAATTTTTACAAAACCTACAATCTTTGTTGAAAAAACTGATGTAGGGGAGAATAGGTTATTACCCATTACCATTAGGGAGAGACTGCTGAATGTTTCAAATGACGACCTAATATTGTTAGGATTTGACCCAAAGACTGCTCGACCTGAATGGTTCATTCTTCAAGTCTTGCCTGTTCCCCCAGTAACAGTGAGACCATCTATTATTCTAGAAACAGGTATTCGATCAGAGGATGACTTAACTCATAAGCTAGTGGATATTATCAGAGTAAATCAGAGACTCAAAGAGAGCAAAGAAGCTGGAACCCCTCCTTTGATTGTTCAGGATTTGGTGGATTTATTGCAGTATCATGTTACGACTTACTTTGACAATGAGGTGTCTGGCATACCTCAGGCCCATCACAGGTCTGGAAGGCCATTAAAGACCATAACCCAGAGGCTAAAGGGTAAAGAGGGTCGATTTAGAGGATCCCTATCTGGTAAGCGAGTTGATTTTTCAAGCAGAACCGTAATTTCACCTGATCCAAATCTTACCATATCCGACGTGGGTGTACCAAGTGATGTCGCAAAAAAGCTCACAATACCCGAAACTGTTTCTACCTGGAATATTGATAAACTTAAAAATCTTGTTCTAAACGGGCCTAACAATTATCCTGGAGCTAATTACATTATTCGGCCGGACGGTGTAAAAATAAGACTAGACTATGTCACGGATCGAGCTACTATTGCTGATTCACTAATGAATGGGTATACTGTGGAGCGACACCTAATGAATGGGGATGTTGTGATATTTAACCGACAGCCATCATTGCACAGGATGTCTATTATGGCTCACAATGTAAGGGTACTTCCATACCGTACTTTTAGGCTCCATCCTGCGGTATGTCCACCATATAATGCAGACTTTGATGGTGACGAGATGAATTTGCATGTACCACAAAGCCAGGAGGCAAGGGCAGAAGCGGCCTTATTAATGCGGGTTCAAGATCAGCTAATATCGCCAAGATATGGAGGGCCTATTATTGGCGGTATACGTGATTTCATAACCGGGGCCTTCTTATTAACAAAGGATGAAACGCTACTAACTGCTGATGAAATCGCTAATTTTGCATATTTGGGTGGGTATAGTGGACCTTTACCGAAGCCTCATTTAGAGAAGGATGGAAAAGCATTTTTTACAGGCAAACAGTTATTTTCACTTTTCCTACCAAAGGATTTCAACTTTGTAATTACTTCAAAGTGGAATAAAGCCTCAAAGTTGCAGGGCAAGGATGTAGTCATTAAAAACGGGCAGTTGTTGTCAGGCGTAATCGATAAAGCTTCAATAGGCGCAGAAGAACCTGATAGTGTACTTCACAGAATTGCAAAGGACTACGGTAACGATGAAGCAAAAAAATTCCTTGATGCCATACTTATCATGTTAAAGACCTACATTACTCACGAGGGATTTAGCTATGGGTATTCTGATTTATGGTTGAGCGACGAAACTCGAAAAGAAATTCAAGATGTAATTCAAAAGACATATAATAAAATCGATGAATTGATAAAACAATATCAGGACGGTACATTACCTTTAACCAGGGGTTTATCTCCGGAGGAAGCCTTGGAGCTATATGTTGTTAATGAACTTTCTAGAGCAAGAGACAGAGCTGGAAAAATTGCAGACCGATCGTTTCCTGATGACAACTCTGGTGTAATCATGGCTTCAACCGGGGCAAGAGGTTCCACCTTGAATATTGGACAGATGACTGCAGCTTTGGGTCAACAATCAATCCGTGGCAAAAGGATTATCAAAGGGTACAGAAACAGGGCGTTACCACATTTTAGGCCCGGCGATCAAAATCCAGATTCTAAGGGCTTTGTTAAATCAAATTATAGAGACGGACTTAATCCAATCGAATTTTTCTTTCATGCCATGGGAGGTAGAGAGGGTCTAGTTGATACTGCAGTGCGTACTCAACAGTCAGGATATATGCAGCGCAGACTCATTAATGCATTGGAACATCTTAAGATCGAATATGATTTAACCGTTCGTGACCCACATGGAAATATCATTCAATATGTTTACGGGGATGATGGTATTGATCCGGCCAAAAGCGATCATGGTGATGCCGTTAATATTACTAGGTTGGTAGAGAGTGAATCCGTTGTTGATGAAGGAGTCAAAACCAGTGATTCTGAAATGAAGGAATTGTTGCTGAAATTCAAGGAGAAGATGAATCCAAAATTAACCCAGGAAATTGAAGCGGCGTTGTTATCCTATCCACTAAGCAAGACTGGGATTAAAAAAGTAGCGCATAAAATAATGGATTTGTTCGAAAAAGCGATGATAGAACCAGGAGAAGCAGCGGGAGTTGTTACGGCTCAGTCTATTGGAGAACCAGGTACTCAGATGACTCTGAGAACTTTTCATTTTGCTGGAGTAAAAGAAAGAAATGTAACGTTGGGTCTACCAAGACTTATTGAGCTAGTGGATGCAAGAAAGAAACCGGTCACCCCTACAATGGATATTTATCTTGATGATGAACACAAATTATCCAGGGAGAAAGCCTTAGAAGTTGCAAAGAGGATTATTTTTACACGGATATCCGATCTGGTAAACAAGGTAGATACGGATTACAGTGGGAATTTGTCATTTTTCTTCTCTGAAAAGAAGATAGCCGACAGAGGAACGTCTATAGAGGAAATCCATGAAGTTTTGAAAAGTTCTAAGAAGAGATACGAAGTTACCATAAACGAAGATAGTCTCGTTATAAAAATTTCCCTGTCTCAAGAACCAGACGCTCAAACTTTACTAACGTTACGAAATAAATTATTGAACGGGCGCGTTAAGGGCGTCCCTGATATCGAAAGAGTAACAATTGTAAAACAAAATGATGAATGGGTGATTCAGACAGCTGGTTCAAATTTAACAAAAGTGGTGCTAGTAGAAGGAATAGATGTATCCAGAATCACTACAAATAATGTGTTCGAAATATGGCAAACTCTTGGGATCGAAGCTGCAAGAACCGCGCTAGTCAAAGAAGTCACTAATACTTTAGAGGAACAGGGTTTGGAAGTTGACATCAGACACATTATGTTAGTGGCAGATTTGATGACATCAAAGGGATACTTGCAACAAATTGGCCGTCATGGTATAGCAGGGACAAAGACTTCTGTATTGGCAAGGGCAGCCTTTGAAATTACTGTCCCTACAATCGCTAGGGCTGCACTTGAGGGACAAGTGGAACCATTAAAGGGAGTTACTGAAAATGTAATAGTCGGAGCAACCGTACCAGTTGGCACTGGAATGATTGATCTATATATGAGTGTCAAGGAATAGAGAAGCATATGAATGAAAAAAAGTTGGCAAAAATCCTAAAGGAAGGTGTAAAAAATAACAAGATAAAAACCGGATATAAAGAAGTTTCACAGTACATCAAAGGCACAAAGTTAATTGTAATTTCAAAGACATTGACCCCTGAAAAAGAAGAAAAAATAAAAAAGTCCGCTGAAGAAAGCGCTATTTCTGTAATATCTTACCCTGGAAATTCCGTAGTGCTCGGAAGGCTTTGCAGCTTATCATATGGAGCCAGTGTAGTTTCATTAAAAAATGTTTCCGATGAAGAAGTAAAAGAATTAATAAGTAGTTAATTATTTCCACTTAAGCGGAAATCTAATTAGAAAATGTAAAGGTTCCTCATTTTATTATTATTTGTATATCTTAAATTTTTATCTTAAAATAGACTTAAATTGGGATAACTTTGAGAGAATTATTTATACTTGGATGAATCATTCTTTTGTTATTGGGTGCGTATGAAATGAGCGAAAAAATTAAGTTATCTCCAGATGAATTTCGATTATTATCGTTATTTCAGACAGTCACGGCCGCTGATGCCCGGGACTGCATAATTGATGAAAAGATGGAACGTGTAATTTTTGTTGTAAATAAAGGACAAATGGGAATGGCAATTGGAAAAGGGGGCTCCAATATTAAGCAGTTACAAAACGTGATTAATAAGAAAATAGAATTGGTCGAACATTCTGAGAATCCGACTGATTTTGTCAAGAATATTTTCAATTCGAATATTATTCAAGAAATTCGTATAAACGATCGTATGGATGGAACCAAGATAGCTTTAGTTGTTGCAGACGCGAAGAAAAAGGGACTAGTTGTAGGTAAGGATGGAAGAAATGTAGATAAAGCGCGACTACTTGCTAAGAGATATTTCAGTATTACGAACGTCCTGGTTATTAGTCCGGAACAATTAATTAAAAGTGAAAAGATGTGATATTTATTGAGTAAATCACCGTTAGGATTATTCTCGGGTAGAGTTTTGAAAACCAAACGAAAGCGCTCCCGATGGTCAAACAAATATTATAAACGTAGAATGTTGATGTTAGACAAGAAAGCTAATCCATTGGAGGGTTCTCCACAAGCCAGAGGTATTGTTTTGGAAAAGGTCGGCATTGAATCAAAACAGCCTAATTCTGCAGTCCGAAAATGTGTAAGGGTACAGTTAATAAAAAATGGAAAATCAATTACTGCATTTTTGCCACGAGACGGTGCATTAAACTTTGTAGATGAACACGATGAAGTAGTCCTGGAAGGGATAGGAGGCTCAATGGGTGGTGCAATGGGTGATATCCCAGGTGTTAGATGGCAAGTATTCAAAGTTAATGGTGTATCCTTAAATCAATTGGTAAGAGGAAAGAAGGAGAAACCCAGGCGATAACAATGAGTGGAAAAGAACAAGTAAATATGCTCCTATTTAACAAATGGGATACAAGAAATATTGAAATTGTTGATGAGGGCCTGAAAAATGTAATCCATTTGTATCCCTCAATGACAATACCGGTAACATTTGGACGCCATGAGCATCAACGATTGAAAAAAGCAGAAGTCAACATTATTGAACGACTAGTCAACAAACTTATGCATTTTGGGAAAAGGTATGCTAAAAATACGGGACGAATGGGTGGCAAAAAAACAAAGGTTATGAACGTAGTAAAAACTGCACTCGAGATCATATCAATAGAAACTGGTAAGAATCCTGTAGAATTACTCATAAGGGCGATAGAAAATACCGCTCCAAATGAGGATACTACCAGAATAGTATATGGTGGTGTGGTTTATCATGTTTCAGTTGATGTTTCACCTTTAAGAAGGGTGGACCTAGCTTTACGATTCATTGCTGAGGGAGTGCGCGAGTCGACTTATTCTTCGCCTCAAGCCATGGAAGAGGTACTTGCCAGAGAAATAATGTTGGCCTCTGAAAGCGACATGAACAGTTATGCAATAAAAAAGAAAAATGAGCAGGAAAGGATTGCAATGTCATCTAGATGATTACAAACTATCGATTTCTATCATTATTTAGTGACATTCAATGAGTGGCAAAGATGACTATATTTTTAGAAAACAGAATTTATTGACGACCCAATCCGGGAGAAAAATTTTTAAAAGTGGTTTGATGAAGGACAAAAAATATACTTCATTCAAATTTTATCTTAATAAATCAAAAAAAGAATACGATGGATTTGTCCAAAGATACAAAGATGGGATATATGGATTAATAAAGTCCGATTCTACTCCCATGCAGACACACAGGGATTTCATAAAGGAGATTGGTGGTACTCATGAATTAGAGTTATCTTCACAAGAAATAGAATCGCTAAAGTTGAAGTTGGAAGATCCGACGGATTTGTTTGACCGGATCAATAGGATACTTAATTCTAATTTCATAAAAATGACTTTTCCCGTATTTTATGCTCTTTTTGATGGTTATGCTGAGAGGACGGGCTTAAACGATGACAAAATGAGAAATAATCTGATAGATGGACATTTGATTGCCATAGATTTGAGCGAGCCTATGGATAGGATTTTGGATAAAGATGAAGACCTTGATTATCTTGAAGACTACAAATTCATTAATCCATACATACTTTTATTGGCAAAGCAAAAGATAAGTGAAACAGCACCTGGAGTGCTAGAAGAATTTCAATCTGGTTTTGATGACGCCCTTTTAGGTCAACAAATCGATTACGAATTGAAAACCAAAAAACTTGAACTTACTTATGATAATTTAGAACAAAGTTACAAGAAATACCGATCAGTGCTTGGAACAGCCGGTAGAAATATGAGTCTTAATCAGAGGCCCTTGTCAGAAATTTATTATATCGGTATGGCAAAAGCTGCAGAGTGTGTTGGGTGTGGGAATGAGATCCAAGATGCAATTGTAACTAAGGGAATCAAGTCACCGTCGTGGCCTCTTTTTTATTCAAGCCTTACTCATGATGTCAAATCAGGATTCAGGTTAACCTTGGAAAAGAGTAAATCGTATTTATACGAGGCATCATTGGCTTTAGAAATGCTAGATAATGATATAAAGATAAAACCCTTTCTCGAATTTTTGTTCCTAACAGTTAGTCATTATAATGAATTCTGGTACAGGGAACTTGTAACCAAAAGAGGAGACCTTCTACATAAATTTCAGAACGAATTAGATAAAAAATAATTTTTGGTTTATTGAAATGGGTTGTAAGAAATAATGTGGGTAGAAAAATACCGAGTAAGAGAATTTGACGGTTTTTTTGGGAATGAAAAATCAAGGCTTCTAGTGATAAACTGGCTAAAAAAGTGGATCAAAGGCACAAAACCTCTTTTAATTATAGGCCCTCCGGGGACTGGAAAGACTTCGTTTGTAAAGTCATTGGCTAAATTGCTAGATCTTGATTTGATTGAACTTAATGCAAGTGACCTTCGGAATAAAATTAATCTGGAGACTATCATTAATCCTATTCTAATAAACAATAGTATTTTCGGAAAGCGGATGCTATTGTTTTTAG
>WHSX01000164.1 GCA_009379865.1 Candidatus Nitrosocosmicus sp. | reverse complement strand
AGTCAATTCAATAAAAATGACATAGTTGTAGCAAAGGATGAAAAATATGGAAAATATTTATCTGTCGGTATAGCGCTTGAGGACAGCACTAACGCCAAAGAATTACAAAAGGGACAAATCATAAACAATCTGCACTATGTCGGTGACAAATTCTGGAATGCTTTTAAGGAAATTTCCTTTCGGCTATGAGATTAAGAAATGCAGCGTATGAGAGCTTTATCTTTATATATCCCAACCATTTTTAAAATGACATGCTTACGGGAAAGATGACAGCTACTTGGCTAATCCTTTTAACTATAGCAGGATGCGCTGCAGTTCCAGTATTGTTAATTTATTATACAACAGTACATCCATTCATCGAAACTCATCCGCCTAAAATAACCTTGGGTTTAGTAGATTTAATTCCAAAGGCTATAATGCTTGGCTCTCCTCAAACTGTTTCAACATAGAATCACTACACCTAAATTTGTCAAAAAAAATTAGGAATTCAGTCAACTAATTTTTAATATTTATTTAAATAATCTTCTCCTAAAAACTAAAATATATTGATTATGGAATTAAAAGTTCATCCATCATTTTTTAAAGAATTCGCCACGAAAACGTGGATATCTCCCTACGAAATAGTGAGAGAACTTATCGAAAACGCCTTTGACGAGGATGCAACGGATGTCCTCGTAACAGTGTTAGACAACGGCAACGTGGTAATTGAAGATAATGCAGGAATGAACTCCAATTCAATGGACAAGTTTTTGATATTAGGCTCGCCTCATAAAGCTGAAGAGATCCTTTCACCAAAATTGAAAAGATTAAGAACTGGAAGATATGGTACTGGACGATTGTCCTTTTTGACTTCGTTTGATCAAATGAAAATCAAAACTCGGCTGGATGATTTTAGCAAAACCATTACTATTGATGGGAATACACTTGAAGAGTTGATTACTGGAAGAGCAAAATTGAATGAAATAAGAGAACCAAAACTCGATAGAAATGGTACTGAAATCTTGTTGATAGGATCTAAAATTAGCATTGACATAAACAAACTTTCCAAAGAGATTAAGAAACTCTCTATTCTAAAATATCCACTCTTTGAGGTGTATATTAAATCTGCTAACAGTATTAAAGAATGGGATATGTCTGATTCCCAAGTAATACGCTCGCCAGATATTCAGGGCTACAAGCTAGAAGTAAATTTGGATAATCCAAGAACCACCGGCGAAATAACCATTGCGAGAAGGCCTTTGGGACAGGATGAGAAAGGAATAGCAATAATGGTAGGTAATCACGTCGTTTTGAGAAGCACATTTGGATTTGACAACAAGCTGAGCCGAGTTACAGGATATGTAAAATGCGACGAACTTACATCCAGGTTTGCAGATAAATCGGCTTTGATTGAGAATGATACCTATCACACTTTTAATCAGAATGTAAAAACCTTCATAATTGACCAAGTACTTCCAAGTCTAACAGAATATGAAGACGTCCTCATCACAAGGGAAGAATCAAAAATTTATAAGGAAATAGATAAAGTCATGGGTCAAGCTGTTTTGGAAACCCTTGAACCAGTAGAAGAGATTCAAGGGTTCGAATCGGTCGAGATTTCATCCCCAGTTGGCGAGGACGGAACAGATGACTCGGGTCATACAAAAGATAGTCTCCCAGGCAATTCAGATTCAATTCTTGGTCATGAAAATAATAAAAACGATAATGTATCTTTTACCTTAACACAGGGAGATAGGAACAATGATTTAGATATTGGTGATGACAACAGCGAACAAAATTCCAATTCAAATTTTGATGATTTGAATGCAAAGAAAGCTCTAAAAACCTCTTCATCAGACAATTATATAGACAATAGGGACAAAATTTTAAACAATTCTGAAATCTCTAATTCAGCAAATGAATTTGCCCTTAACGATTCTACCAACAGAGAGAGTGCCTCTTCAACACAGGTTTCAAATAATAATTACAACGACAACCTCGCTAATGACACTAACGGGATGATTAGAAAAACGGTTAGAAAGCCTATTCTCAAAAAAACATTTACGCTAAAAAAAATAGGATACAAGGTGATCCCCTACGAGGATGAAACTGATCCGAGATACAGTTTTACGAATGAAAATATTGTCTTTGTAAATAAGGCTCATTCCACCTATAAGGTCGAGGCTCAAAGAGGAGATGAATTCCTATTCAGACACATAACAAATATTGTTGCAGAGGTGGTGGTTGGATCAAAATATCCAGAGGCAAAGGATATTCTAGAAATTCAAAATAAGCTAATATCCGAAGCAATCAAGATTCATGACTACTCAATGTTGAAAAAGTAGGCACCAAGATAGAAACGACTAAATCTAACTCTTTTTTTTTAATTATTAAATGGCTTTTCAATTTATGCCCGGAGCAACAGCAGTTGGTATTACTTACAATGATGGAGTACTTTTGGCTGCTGAAAAGAGAGTTTCATATGGCAATTTCGTAGTTAATAAAAATACTAAAAAAACATTTAATGTTACTGATCATGTAGGTGCTGCCTGTGCAGGTATGGTTGCCGACATGCAGGTTCTTGTACGCCAGGTAAGCGCTCTATCAAAAATCAGGAAATTGGAAACCCGACGTAATGTCGAACCAAATTCGGTTGCAAAATTGATGTCCGTTATAATGTTTGAAAGGAGATACTTTCCTTTATTGACTCAAGTCGTAGTTGGAGGTGTTACAACTGGAAAACCAGAAATTTATACTCTCGATCCACTAGGTTCTGTTTTACCAGATAAATATGCCGCAGTAGGAACTGGAGCTGAAATGGCATTGGGAGTAATGGATGCAGAGTTCAATGAAAACCTTGATGAAGAGAAGGCAACTAATCTAGCTTTAAAATCTATTCGTTCATCCATTCAAAGGGATTCTGCGAGTGGTGATGGTATAGATATTTTGATCATCAATAAGAATGGGAAAAGTGAAAATTCCTACCCAGTATAAATCTGAAAGACAAATATTTTCTCATATTTATATCGAATGGTAAAAAGCGATTTCTTCCCTCAAGGCTAAATCAATCAATTAGTTTCAAATATTAATTTAAACTGATTTTAGAAATGAGACAGTCATGGTATCTAGAATACTAAGTTTTAGTAGTGGGATCTTTTATTCTCATTTTCCCAATTTTGGAACTCCTCCTGTTATGTTTATTATAAAAACCATTATTTTAGGATAAATAAGAACGGGCCCGGAGGGATTTGAACCCTCGGCCTGACGCTTAGGAGGCGTCCGCGCTATCCATTATGCACCTTTGATTATACAAAGTCTGCGCTACGAGCCCATCTAACACTCCCAGATTATCATATTTTTAAGATTAACATAATATTAATGCTGAGAAGAATTTACGAGATTAGATGTAACCATTAGTTTGCCTAAAGTAGTGATATTAATTACTGTTTTACCTCTGTCACCTTTATCTACTTCTACCAATCCCAAGTCTGCCAATCCTTTATTTTCCTTACCGCCCTGAACATGATAACTTAAAAGAGGTTTCCCATATCCTGAAATTTGTTCTAGTTCTTCCAAGCTGCTTACCATGCCGCCTATACTATCAATACTTTTTAGTATTTTTATTTTGGTATCCGATATGATTTCACTGTAACTGAACTTTAGTACTGGTAATAACAGAGGTACCGTGTGAGCATGGTCCATTGCAAAAGCCTTTATTCCATTAATGAATGCTGATGATAGTGCAGCACAACTGATTAATTTATCCCCAGAACTTACATTCATTAGTATCTGATGATATTCCATACTTTTCTTTAACAATACTTCATTAACTCTTTCAATTGTATCCTTTACGACGTTTTCCTTCTCAACTAGAATTATTTCTGAACCGATACCGATTATCGTTTCAATCTTCTTGGAATATTCGTTGGCTTTGGATTCATCGCCTGAGTAGCATATCAATATGAGTTGGTGAATTGGAAAATTTCGAATCCCCAGTGCAATCCCATCTTGATCATCGTCACCAAAGGTAGCAATTTGAAGGGTTTTCATTCTATAATCAACTGTAGAATGAACTTTATTAAAAATATTTGCAATTTTTTTATCTTTTTTGAATTTAACAATTAATAAGAATTGAATATTGGAAAATCATAATAACATTAGAAACAAATTCCAAAAACAGAACAATTATCAATTTTTTAATCTAAGATTGAACATAAATATTTTTTTGTATCATACTAATCAAATTTTATTAAATGTGTGCCATCTTCATACCCTAAATAAAGTAACGTTGATCATGGCTAATAAAAAAAACGACTAATCAAGCCCGAAATTTCTATTTCTCGAAAAAATCAGGTACTTTTACAACTTCCCTTACTGGAACACTGAAAAGAGACATTCAAATTTGAGATATTATGCATCTATTTGTAAAACATTTGTAATTTGCACATTTTCTGAAGATGTATCCTCAGTTTTTCTTTAAATTCTATATTTTGCACCCTATCTATGATAGCATTCGAATACAATCCTCTCGCTATTATACAGTAAATCATTCTGATTGGCTGATTATAATAGATCATTTCGTTTGACGGTTAAAATATTGACTCCGTGTTGAAGTTTGTTCCTAACATTTATCAGGGTTAAAATCATTTACATTATCAATCAAGATATTAAAATAATATTCATCAAATTCATGACTTTTCAATTTCTCCGCTACTAAATATAGAAAAGGAACATAATCACCATGATATAATGGTTTTTGCAAAGTGATCTATGCCGTTAAGAGACAAATACTCATTATAGTTTGCTTTACTTCTTTACAACCGAGGCCAAGACGAATCGCAAACTGTAATAATTGGTTACCCACTAGGAACATGATATAGGCTTTGGTTTGGATACTCTTAACCTTAAACTATTTTTCCCGGACGGTATTTACTAATTATTGTGCCTATCTCTCGTAGGGAAACATTTGTTATTTGAGCGATTTCGCCAATTCTTTTCCCTTCTTTGTATAGTTTTAATACTAGATTCATTTTATTTTTTCTTATATTATTCACCATAGTACTTTGGGGAAAAAATACTGGAAAGACTTTAAACGTTTGATTACCTGAAAGCATAGATTTGGTATCCCTGCTTCCCCTTTCACCCTAATGCATAGATATAAAATATCTATTTTCAATCTTTCCAAGGAATAATTAAGACACATTTTATTAACAAATTTGAATGAATGGACATAAAATCAAAGATATTGGTCCCTATTAAATGAGGCTGTAAACTTCATTTGAAACCAAAAAGTCCAAAAACAGAAGGTCATTTGGACAAGTTCTAATCCTAGAGATATTATCGAAGATTTCCATATTCAAGAAAGTCTAATTATTCACAAGGTTATCAAGTTTGACATGATCTTAATTCAACACAGCTAGTCTTGTAGTTTCACGTTTAACTATATGCAAGAACAACAACCACCATAAAATTCTATCAATTTAGAAGAAGAAATATCTCATTTTAATATTAGGATAACCAAATAATCATTGTAAGAGAAAATGTCAGACGTGGATCTTAATAATACGTGTTTGAGAATCATTAAAGTCTTAAACGAGCTGGAAAAACAATCAGCATTAGAAAGATCAGGCTCAACAGAGATATCCCATGAAGAGTCGATGCTTGCTATTACCGGTGATACTGGAGAATTTTTTAGTATATTACTATCGTCAATGAATGCCAAAAGGATATTAGAAGTAGGAACATCTGTTGGATATTCAACATTGTGGATAGCATATTCGTTGTATCAGAATAAAGAAAACTCTCGCCTGTCAAAAAGAAGTATCACTACCATAGACAATAATCAACTTAAAATTAAGAAAGCAACAACAAATTTTAGTAATGCTGGAGTCAGTGATATAATAGAAATAATTGAAGGAAATGCTATAGATGTTCTAAAGCAATTGTCAAACAATGTTAATCAAAATCCAGACGATCAATCCCAATATTTTGATTTCATTTTCTTAGATGCGGATAAAGAAAACTTGCCAGAATATTTTGATTTAGCTATATCAATGGTCAAGAAAGGTGGAGTAATCGTTACAGATAATGTATTGTATCCTGAAGAATATAGACCAAGCATGGCTAAATATATTGAACACATAAGAAAAAAAGATTTTGTTCAATCAGTTACAGTTCCAATCGGACACGGGGAAGAATTGAGTCTAAAAATAAGATAATTCTCTAGACTAATGACGTCTCATGTACCCATCCTATTTGAAATTAGAACACATATGAATCTGAGAAATACTATAGCACAGCAGTAACATTTGAATAATTAAGTGAGAACTAAATATTGCGTTATGAAGGCATACATTAACACTATTTAAGAAATGAATTTATTTGGATCCATCAAGGTTTAACCTTAACCATTTCGATTAATTTTAATGTCGAAAATCGTTGCAATCCAGGCTGGTCATGTTTGGCCATGAACAAAGATATTAATTTGAACATATCAATATGAACATGACAAAAATTGTTAAAACGAATCATCCCAACGAAATAATCACACTTGAATTATCAAAGTCTGAACTAGAAGACATCCTGAACTCCGTTGACTGTATGACAGAAAAAGCTCAAAGAAAATTATTGGAGAATATACCATCCACAGAGGAAGGACGAACAAGATTGGACAAATACCAAGCCCTTAAGGAAGATCTCAAGAAAATATTTGAATCCGTTTCGTGAAACTAGTTACTATTGAAAAAACTACGTGTTGTACTGCCAGATGAAAGAATCGTAAAATTAGGATTCGTAATTTCATAATAATATTAAGATTAGCTGTAAATAAAATGAGTTCTTCTAGACTAACAACTTTCACTGGAAATTTCTCTTGTAAAATTAATTATTCTATATGTTGAATGACTAGAAGTATTACCTCAAAAAATAAAACTAATAATCTAAATAAATCGAAAATATAAAAAATTTGGTTTTAGGTTTGCAGGTATGGAATCTTTCATTCTCACCTGCATCACCTAATCATGGTCAATCTTATTATGCTATTGGAGCTACTGGTTTACCTGTTTCCGTTGTTGTAGTTTCACTTTGAGGAGCTACTGGTTTACCTGTTTCCGTTGTTGTAGTTTCACTTTGAGGAGCAATCATACGAGAGCTGTCAGAGCCTGATTTGGTGCTGTCGTCATCAGAGCTGCTTGTTGCCTTATCAGTGTCATCAGAGCTGCTTGTTGCCTTATCAGTGTCATCAGAGCTGCTTGTTGCCTTA
>WHSX01000163.1 GCA_009379865.1 Candidatus Nitrosocosmicus sp. | reverse complement strand
TATGTCATTCTTCTTGAATTGACCAAACTCCACAATACCTGGACGCAATATCTTTGCTCCATTACATATGAACTTTATAGAACCCGAGTCTACAATTACCGAAGGGAATTTTTCCAGTACTTCCGTTCTGCCTAAAAAAGGCAATATGATCTCCTCAGAAATGAAAACTGCAACAAGCGAATCGATAACCAAGATACTCTTTTTCTCTTCAATTTCAAAAACTTTAATATTCTTAGTTTTGGGAATCGATATCTTTTCCTCCCAACCAATGGCTATTGTTTTGAGTATTTTCTCCGTATCTTTCTTGGATATCACATACGTCTTCAAACAGCTTATTGAATTCTTCGTGGATAATAAAGATGTATGATTATTGAACATCTAATAGTGATTATTGGTTATTGCTTACTACATCTCCTACAGATTTCGATATATCTAGCGAATCCAAAATCAAAAATCTGGTATTCTATATGTCTCTTTTTTTAATACTTTATCTTATTCCTCAAATTGGGAAAAAAGTTTTTATAAATAATTAGACCGTACAATAGATCTAATTGAGATGAGTGAATCTTCCGATACGAAATATGAGGTTCCAATAAAGCAGGTGGAAAAAACCTTGAAAATAAGCGAAAGAGCCAAGGCTGAGCTAAAGAACTCCGGGATGATGGATGACAAGGGTAAACTAAAACTAAAGGGAGTCAGTCCAAAAATGTTAAAAAGAATGAAGTTAGAATCTGTTGATTGCCCTGTGTTCAAACAGGAGATTGGGTTTGTGCAATGCTACGTTTGTAGCAATTTTCATAGTAGAATTAGTGGTGTGGTTTATTGCAAGGGGGACCCATTAGAGTAGTCTACTTATTTTTTTATAGCGCCGTAATAACAGCATAAGCTTCATAAATAGAAATCCATAGCTATCTTTTGATTAATTGGATCAGAAAATCAGTAAGGAATTTGGTATTAGTGTTAAAAAAGATGAAAACTTTAGCGAGTGGTATTCTCAAATAATTGAAAAAGCAGGGTTGGCTGATTATATATCTGCAAAAGGTTTCATTGTCCTCCGGCCATATGGTTTTGCTATCTGGGACCTCATCAAGACCTATTTAGATCAGAAATTCAAAGAGACAGGCCACCTTAACGGGTTCTTACCTTGCTTGATACCTGAAAGTCTGTTGAACAAAGAGGAAAAACATTTCAAGGGATTCAATCCAGAGGTCTTTTGGGTAACGTCGTCTGGTGATTCTCTGTTGAGTGAAAAATTAGCCTTGAGGCCCACCTCTGAGGCTCTACTTTATTCAATATTTCCGAAATGGATTTCCAGTTATCGAGATCTTCCACTTAAAATGAATTTTTGGAACACCGCTTTGAGGGCCGAGATAAAGTCAACAAAACCCTTCATACGAAATTCGGAATTCTTATGGCAAGAGGGCCATACAGCTCACGCTGACAAAAAAGAGGCGGAGCGCGAAGTGATGACAATTTTGAATCTCTACAAACATTTCATTGAAAAAGTCCTTTTAATTCCTACGATATCTGGTTATAAGAGCAACAAAGAGAAATTTGTAGGTGCAGATTATACTACTGCATTGGAGGGGATGATGCCTGATGGAAAAGCGCTACAACTTGGAACTTCCCATGACTTGGGTTTAAATTTTTCACAACCATTTGAAATCAAATTTTTGAACAAAAATAATAATGAAGATTTTGTTTGGCAAACTTCTTGGGGGATATCTTGGAGATTGATTGGAGCCCTAATAATGGTTCATGGAGATGATAAAGGTTTGATATTACCTCCAATTGTTGCTCCAATTCAAATTATTATTATTCCAATTTACAAGAATGTAAATGAATATTTAGTTAAAGACCATGCTAATAGGTTAAAAGATAGTTTGATAGCTTTAGGCTATAGGGTTTTTGTAGATGAAAGAGATGAGTTTACCGCTGGATGGAAATATAATGAATGGGAAATGAAAGGGGTCCCTGTCCGAATAAATATTGGACAAAGAGATATTGAGAGCAATAATGTAGAGGTAGTGAGAAGGGACAATAGACAAAAAAGTATTGTCCCCATGGAGAATTTGAGTAAAGAAATCGAGAACATTTTTCAAAGTTTGCAATCTGATTTGTATTGCAGAGCCGAAACATATCTTAAAGAGAAAACAAAGATCATAACAGATTTTGACGATTTCAAGAGGAATTTGGATAGTTATTCAGGCTTTATGGTGACAGGGTGGTGTGGTAATGAAGACTGTGAAGTCGGAGTAAAGGAGGATACTGGAGCAGACATTCGGGTAATCCCGTTTGATTCAAAAGACCTCCCAACCGGACTCAATGCGACATATGACGTAATTAAGGATTGTATTTATTGCGGAAAAAAGGCAAATAAGACAGTTATCTTCGCAAAAGCATATTGATACAATACTCTTTGTTTCGAATTACTCAACGGAGATGAAATAAGAGATAATTAAAATTTAAACAGAATGTTTATGTAAGGTTTAAAATCCAAATTATTTATACCAAGTTGTCAAAAAAGAACAAGGATAACAAGAGGAAAGATATAAAGATAATCATAATCATAGTTGTAGTATTTGCTATAGCATTTATTTCTATTAGGACTCTGTTGGCCGATTCTAATCCGTTTTATGTAGTGGCAAGTGGTAGCATGATCCCTGTACTCAACATAAATGATTTGATAATAGTTTGGGAGAAAGACAATAGCACTTTTGCCAATGCGAATATAGGGGATATTATCGTTTTTAAAGCCTCGGATCCAGGGGAAGAAAATAAGACTATTGTGCACCGTGTATCAGCTATCATTGAGAAAGGGAATAATTTGACAGGAAACGTGATCCTTTGTGCTCCTATTGCCATAAATGAAGTTATACAGGAAAAAACAATTCTAACAAAGGGGGATGCAAACGAATGTTCCATTCCTGGAATAGATTTTCCGATAACAGATGAGAACTATGTAGGGAAAGTTATCTATACAATCCCACAAGTGGGTATCATACCTCAAGTTTTGAAGCCCCCTGTAAACTACATTATAATGGCTATAATTGCTGGATTATTGATATATTCGTTCATTCGTGGAGGCAAAAAGGATAAACAGGAAGAGGAGAAAGAAAAATTAAAAGATGAGTGAGTCCAGTGCGATACCATTAGAATTGGCTGTACTGATGTATAGGCAGGATGATCCAAGCAAGTGTACAGCATCGCGACTTGTTAAATTTAAGATGGCTAAGGAAGTAAGGAGAATTCCTACCACATTTTTGGTACTCAACCCTTTCGCTGAAAAAATGGTTACCCCTAATGATAAGAAAAAATTTAGAGGCATTTGTGCTATTGATTGCTCTTGGAAATTAGCAACACAGGTAATTAATACGTCAAAAAAATTCTTTAATAATAGAAAGCTTCCTGCCTTATTGGCCGGAAACCCTACCAATTATGCCAAATTAGGAATGCTTTCAACAGTTGAAGCCATATCTGCGGCATTGTATATTCTGAATTATAAAGAAATGTCTAGAGAAATTTTGAATAAATTTAAGTGGGGACATACATTTTTGGATTTGAACTCTGAAATCTTGGAGGATTATTCTCATGCACTAGGACAAGATGACATAATAACAATAGAGAAGGATTACTTTCCACACTTTTTCAACTCGTAAAAACAAATTCTACGAAAAGTACTGCTTTAAAAAGCGAATTACACTGGAAGGATAATTTCCTAAATACAAGTTAATTGAGCGATTCAAAAATATTTCAATATCAATCTCATTGGACTGGGAGAATAGTATACTAATTTTATCTTCAACTAGAAAGAATATCCAAAAAAAAACGACTAGTAGATAATAAAGTTAATAACTTTAGAGGTTCATTTTTACTTGTGAGCTAGCGGGCAAGTTACTTCTGGCAATATATAACGAAGAGGAAACTCCTCCCTCACTACGGGCACCTGAATTAGCGATAATTAGAAGGAGACTTCTGGCAACGAAATAGAAAAGGATCCAGTTGAGATCAAAGGCAATGATGATTAATAATCTGAGTGGTTTTAATCTTGGAGTGAAACTGTCGACCTAGGTGGAGAAAGGCCAAACAGAGTTAGGAACCCGTACATATACTCAGGTAGGCTGCTTAGCTAAATCTTGCTTAAAACAAAAGGAGGGTTACTACTAGGACACACGATATGGGATTCATAAGGGAAACTTTTCCATTTTGAATCCCATATTATTGATCTACGAATAAATTTCGAAAATCTATTAATTCTAATTGTCACTACTGATAAATTGTAATATAGAATGGAGGATAATTTAGACTGTCCAGTAGTTCTAACGGGTAACGAACATTCAAAGTTCTTGTCAAAAAGATATGGATATAAAGAGTGGATGATATCTAGATTTCTAAATTTTATTCCTCATCCTGAAAAGATGCTAGATTATGTCCATGATAGTAAAAACTTGCATTATTATATAAGAGTAAATACGCTAAGAACTAATCCACAGGAACTAAAAAGGCGACTCGATGAGAAGGGGTATCTCTTACGCGAGACAATTCTAAAAGAAGTATTTGAGATAAAGAACCCCGGGTTCGGAGGTATTCAAATTAAGGACACTGGGATTACAATTGGTCGTCAAAATAATGATGTTAATAATGACAATAAGGATGCTGTTACCACGCCAAAAGATTATGATTTGCAGTCTAGCAAAGATGATGACCTTGGGTCCAAACAACCTAGTATAGGTTCAACGATTGAATATTTGAAAGGATACTATTACATTCAGGATTTGAGCTCTTGCATTGCAGTAGAGGAATTAGAAATTCATGCTGGATCAGATTTGGTTGTATTAGATATGGCTGCGGCACCTGGGGGCAAGACAACACATATCGCTCAAAAACTAGATAATAAGGGAGCGATTTTCGCATGCGAATTAAACTCCAACAGACTTGCATCTCTACTTTTTAACTTGTCACGTTGTTTTGTACAAAATACAATCGTGCTTAATATTAAGGCAGAAGAGATAAACGAACTTGAATTACAGTTTGATAGGGTACTGCTTGATGCACCATGTACATGTGAAGGGATTATCATGAAAGACCATTCTAGAAAGAAAAGTCGTAATTTGGTGGATTTGGAAACCTGCAGTAACAGGCAGAAAAAAATGATTATATCTGGTTTCGATGTTTTGAAACCAAACGGACTTTTGATATATTGTACTTGTTCCTTTGCGCCTGAAGAAAATGAGATGATAATACAACATCTCTTAAACAATCACAAAGATGCAAAAATCGAGCCATTGAATTATGGAATGGATGGTTTGACAAGCTTTTCAAAGTACCAATTCGACAAGAAAATGGTCCATACCAAAAGGTTCTATCCTCATATTCATTCAACCAACGGATTTTTTATAGCAAAAATACGGAAGAAACCGAACTAAAATGACTTTTAGAAATTTGACTAATCTTGAAGAGACGATTTTAAAAAGGTCCTTTAATAATTGGGGAATTTTTGAAATTTTTGGAACACTAAGAATATTAACCCGAACCTTGGTTTTAAATGCCACTATTAGTGATCAAAATACAAACGTTTCAAAACATGATGCCATTCCAAACAAAATTCTAAGTCACAATTCATGCGGCAATAGTAGTAGTAATGCGATTGAAAAATATAACAACAATTATCAGGGACGATTTCATACCTTAACAATAGGATACTCAAAAGGTATTGAACCCTCTGAGTCAGGAAAAAACATAAAGAGAACAGAAGAAGTTTTCGTTCATTCCAACGTTAAATATGAGAATATACTTTTTAAAAAATTAAATCCAGTTATTATCGGATTGAAAATCGGTACTATTAAGAATAAGAAATTTTCTCCAGGGTTAAATTTTGCCGAATTCGTAGTCAAACACAATAGAAATATGGATTATCCTTACGTTATCATCAATACTAAGGCTGAAAATCTAATAGTTTTTGGTAGGGACATAATGGGAAGTTCAATTCTTTCGTTTTTTAAAGATATAAAAGAAAATCAACAAGTTATAATATTAAACCATAACAAGGAGGTTATTGGATTAGGTAAATCTAGATATTCGGGGAGCTTGATTATTCAACCTAATATAATAACAATAGATACTACTCAGGATATTGGTACATACTATTTAAAAAGTGAAAATAGACTATCTAAATCTATTGACAAAAATATAGGCCATTTACTATAAATATAAACAACAAAAAAATATTAAATTCTTTTGATTATTTTCTGGCTTTTACTAGTACTAGGATTGCCACTCCTGCCATCATCGCTCCAAATATCAATATTACTTGTATGGGAAAGCTACCAGAAGATGTAGCCACACCTTGGGGTGCGACGGATGATACAAGGAGATATTCTTTACCTCCTGTTTGTTGAACTTGAGAGAATCCCCCTATCTGCATTTGTCCACTTGGAGGGGCTGTTAAACCATCAACTTCAACATTTACCCCATCTATATCAGCTGAAGCAGAAGTTTCCTTTACTGTATGTGTTCCTTCTCTGAAACTGCTCTCACCCAAAGAATATATCGAAACTATCTTTGATCCACCTTCTGTGACAGAAAACCCAAAGCTCGCTGCACCTGCTTGAGCACCAGTTGCGTCAAACAAAAAGTGCCAGTTATTCATTGACACCCCAAAATCTGTAAAATCTAAAATAGGGGTTTCAAATGCAGGAGCTAAAGTTGTATTTTGAATTTTAGTTGCTACCTCTGGAGCTAGTTTTTCCAAACCTCCGATAGGATGATTAATGTCAATCTGACCATATTCTTCAGTATTTACTATCAATGGCTCTTCTAATGCAATACTTCTCCAATCTACATCCAAAATAGATGAAGAAGTTCCGTTTGATCCAGTTACAAGGTTAGTAATAATTGGATGCAATTCCACCTGGTACGAAACGGTTGAAGTTGTGGGTCCTCCATTGAGGGTTGCTTTATAATCTAGTGTGGCGTTTTCAAATTTTACCAAACTTTGTTTTTGAGAAAGTAATTGATTGTTTATTTTATCCAAAATCTCAGATACACCATTACCACTATCTGAAGAATTCAATGAAAATGAGATTGATGTTTTATTTCCATCTAAGATTTGTGACATAGTGCTATTAGCGGGATACTTTAAAGTAAGAATTCTATCACCTGTAAAGGAAGCGTCCGCCGTATTTATTGCAGGTGAGACTCCTGATTCCATTTGTATAGCAAAGCTTTGATTAATAATCCCGCTAAAAAAAA
>WHSX01000162.1 GCA_009379865.1 Candidatus Nitrosocosmicus sp. | reverse complement strand
TAGGTATGTTTCCAGATATAGTATAGGTTATCTTATCATGATTAATAGTAAGAGTATTCTCTTGTTGTAGGTCGGACTTGTATATTCAGAAAATAATGAGGGTAGATGGTAGATAAGTAATAAAGTTAATTGCGGAATTTAATGTGTTAAATAAATTAAAGTGATCTATTATTACTTTTGATAATCAAGAAATTGTTTATATTATAGTTAGGTGCACCTAATATTGCATCTAATAAAACATTGTTGTCAAGCAAAAACAACATCCAAATCCCTTGCTTGATGTCCCAATGTCTTACCTTCGAACCAATACACATCTGGAAAATCTGGAAGTTGTTGAAAGGGTCGGCATCACATTACACCACGATTGGCATTATGGCGGAAAAAAGGATGGCATTTTAAATGTCACCCAATTTTCAACTTTCAACAAATATTTTTTATTAAAATTAATCTTTATTTGCTAAAATGGTTATGTGTAGGGGTACCTGCCAAGACTAAAAAAAGAGCAATATGAATGACTTAATTACTTTTCTTTATATATAAAAATATGAAAGGCTATCAAAAACTAACCATTATTACAGCTATTTTGGGACTTATAATTCCCTTTATTGGGCTCTTTTTGTATTTTCTGATAAATAGCGTTGTTGGAATCCCGATATTGGCACTTTTTGTTGGTTGGGCGCTACTAATAGCAATAGCTATAATAGCAATAAACGTTGGAGCTATTGTTGCTGCATTTAAGGTTAAAAATAATAAAATTGTTGGAGGTATCCTTATAGCATGTGGGGTAATGCTTTTTGCACTCATTCAATGGTTCGCAGTACCGGCCTTGGCATTATTTATTATTGCAGGGATAATGGCCTTAAGAGAAAAGAACCCACTCAGTAATCTTAAAAGGGACAATTTAACACCGTAGGACGATCGTCTACTAATTAGTATTTTAATAGCCCTCGCCTTATTTTTTAGAAACATACTAGCAAGAAATGCATTCTAGAATTCTCCACCATAAACTTGTGCAAATAAAGAATATTAAATAATATTAATGTACTTTATCTACTATCAGTCTTTACAAGAAAAATCTTGTTTTTTTATTCTTCACTCATTTCCTTTGCAGCGTCTTCACATTCTGACATATTTCCGATACCTGATGATCCCTTCTTTTCGCTGCAATTATTGATGTTATAATAGTGTATGCCGTTATCATCGGTAAGATATTTGCCTCTTTGTTGAGAATCTGATAAGGTGTCATTGTTTGTAACTTCGCTGCTAACATTTGTCTTTAGGGTATCATTAGAGAAAGCCAAATCACTTTGATTTCCCACTAACCCTAGCCTTTGATCAATAGATGATGATGAATTTGATTGTGGAGCACTTTGCTCATTTATTTTAGTAACATTGTTATTACTAGAATTTGCAGGTAAACTTGAATGTTTATTTGGAATGATAATTGTTGTTATTGGATTACTTTCAAAACCACTTGATGAAGAATTTGAAAGTGTTGAACTCTTCTCAGGTAAGATAGAAGATGCATGACTGGTTGGAACATCTGGGGACAAGTTAATGACAAAAGATAATGTTACAAAGCAACACAGACTTACAAGTAACGGCAAATTAATTGATCTATTCATGTTGTATACAGTTCGTAAAAGCCCATTTAAAAAAATTTGTAATTTAAACAACCTAATTGATATGTCTATACCTTTTTAATTCATAGTTTTGGATGATAAAATAAAGATATTATCTCTATTCTACAACCTCACGTCATGCTAATCCATTTACCAAGTATTATGCACGGAATCGTGAGTAAAGCTACAATTATTCCAGTGAGTAGGCCAGCTTCGCCAGCTATGAATGCTGAATTTAGTATTATAAGTAGAACTAACATGTTTTTGACCATGAACCTTATCACTACCTCACCTTGGGTGTTGTCCATTTTGGAGGCTTTATTGAATAGTAAATTAATCAAGAACAAAAAGAATAGGATAAAAATTAGGAAATCCAATTTAAAGGGTATTAAGATTATTGCAAGTGATAAAGAAATAAGCAGAAAGATAAGATATGTAATTTGAATTTTTTGAATATTTAGCCCATTTTTTAATCTTAGGAATTCTCTGGTTGTTTCGCTTTTACTGAGAGAGGTCAGGATAAAAACATGAAAATACACAGCGCAAGAAGCCAAGGCAATTAATATAGATGATACAAGGGTCGGATTGGATATCAAAATATCTACATTTTCCACTGTGATGTTGTTTGATATATCAAATACAAAACTGGCGCCATAAATGACGTTTAATGAACGTATTCCTGCCATCATATAAGGCCTGAAAAATCCATTTTTGATTTTATAGTTATATGATATTATACTTATAATAAGTAACAATGAGATTCCAAGAGATGAATAATTGACATATGCTGCAAGGATTAAACCAAAGCTAAACAAGAGGAAGGCAATTATGAGTGCATTTGTTTTTTTTATTTTGCCTGAGGGCAAGGGTCTAGTTGGTCGCTCTAGTCTATCCATTTTGATGTCAAACAGATCATTTGACACCAGACCTCCCAGGTACAAGAAAATGGAAGAAAAAATCAAGATTACGAGATCTGAAATATGGTAACCTGTCGAGGAACTTAAGTTAATGGATGCTGCTAAAAAACCTACAATAATGTCTGGTGGAACTGTGAAAACATTAGGAATTCGGAAGAGCTTTAGATAAGGATTTTGAAACATAATTATTCAGTCAAATTTTTGAAGTAGCATGAACCTAAATTGAACTAATATACTTCATCGATTCTAAAGCAGCATCAACGGGGTTTGTCTTATAAGGGTAGAGTTCAACTGTAACATATCCATCATACCCTATTTCATCCATTTTCGCAAAAACGGTCTTAAAATCAATCGATCCATGCCCAGGAATCAAATGGAAATGCTTTCTGTTTTTTATGTCGGCCATATGAAAATGTTCAATGTATTGTTGAAGCTTAAGAATTAAAGCGCTTGGGTCCTCATTAACACAGTAAAAATGGCCAATGTCAAAATTCAATTTCAAAAATTCAGAATCAAATGCCTTCATAAAATGCAAAAATTCAGTTGAAGACTCGAGTAATAATTCAGGTTCTGGCTCAATTAAAATCTTTATTTGTTTTTTTTCAGCTTCAGGAAGAACTTCTCTTATTCCATTCGTAAAAAGGTCCAAATACTTTTCTCTGTTTGTAGCCACTTCTATCGGGCCTCCTGGTTCTATAGAAATATTTTTTGCTCCAAGTTTTTCGGCAAGATTAATACAATCTAATGTATGTTTAATGCGGAGCTCTCGGGCATCTTTTGCATTTTCTATCCATGAGGGATGATATGTGTCGCCTAATCCAAATAAAGTGAAAGCATTTAAATTTGAAATTTGTATCTTGTTGTGAATCAACGAATTACCAATTTCCTTAATTTTATCTTCGTTTAAATTTGGGGGGTATGCATGAGGCACATCGCACATTATCTCGACACCTTCATAGCCTATTTTTGAGATTTCTTCTATTGATTCGGTCAATGAATAATTGGTAAAGGCATTAGTGCTAAATGCAAACTTCACAAAAAAAATTATTTTCATTGGCTTAAATAGTTATGTAGTAATTAAGGTAGAGCATCATCTATGAAGATTTAGACCCATGATTACTCCTTTATAGAGTAGATTCTCTCATATTTTGCAAAGATTACAACTTGAATTTAAAAGTGGATAGAAATTGATATCTAACTAATAAAAATGGTGAAAATTTCAAGATACCACGATGCTATGAGGATCAAGAAATTGATCACTATTACTTCCCTTGGATCCCCAAGTTGACAAAAATTCACCATTGCTATCAAACTTTTGAACTCTAAAATTCAACTGCTCAACCACGTAAACGTTTCCTTCAGAATCCACGGCTACATCATGCGGACTTGCCAATTGTCCATTTCCTGGCCCTTTAGAACCCCATGCTGTTAAAAATTCACCATTGCTATCAAACTTTTGAATTCGACTGTTACCTGCATCTACCACGTAAATATTATCGTTCTTGTCTATGTCTAGTCCAGCGGGCTTCTTGAATTGACCTTCATTTTCACCAGTAGTTCCCCATTTAAACAGAAAGTTACCTTTGCTATCAAACTTTTGAACGTTATTGTTATCAGTATCTGTGACATAGATATTGTCCAAAGAATCTATAGCAACACCTTCAGGGGCATTAAATTGACCGTCTCCAGTACCCATGGAGCCCCATTTAAACAGAAAGTTACCTTCGCTATCAAACTTTTGAACATTAAAGTTTGCCATGTCACTTACATAGGAGTTTCCTGCTGAATCCAATTTTATGGTGTGAGGATGCATGAATTGACCGTCTCCAGTACCCATGGAGCCCCATTTAAACAGAAAGTTACCTTTGCTATCAAACTTTTGAACGTTATTGTTATCCATATCAACTACGTAAACATTATCTTCTTTGTCTATGTCTACTCCATGAGGTACTCCAAACTGACCATCCGCCTTACCTTTAGTACCCCATTTCGAGATAAAGTCACCTTGATTATCAAATTTCTGAACTCGAATATTACTATAATCTACTATATATACATCGCCATCACCATCACCAGTAGTAGTAGCACCTCTAGCAGTATCACTGCCGGCATCAATCCCTCTACCTTTGGGTTCAATAACAGATGAAATATCATCTTCTTCTTTAGTAACAGATTTTTCTAATGGATCCTGAAATGTTGGTTTTATTATATCGGTAACTTGAGAGTCCACTTTGTCATCAATATCACCAAGATCTGAAAGCGAGCCTTGCATATTTGATGGCATATCAGAATATGGAGCGCTAAATGATAAAGATGATAGCTGGAAATCCGAGCTTTGCGCATAAATATTATCATAATCAATAAACATCAAAATTCCCCCGGCTATCGAGGTAAGTAAAAACAACAATAGCAGATTACTCACAAATATTTACTGCTAGATTTATTATTATATGATTGGGAATAAAAGACAATTAATTTCCATATGCCAAATTTTCGATGAAATGGATTATCTAAAGGTTTTAGCAGATTCTGCACTAACATTCTAGTTGTCATCATTTTAATACCTATACATGTTGGGGAACTGGCCCATCTTTTTACGATTCACTTTTTTGAATGATTATTCTAACACGTCTATCTGTACTAGTTGATGAATTTATGGAGATGCGTATTTTTAAAAGGATAGCTTTCTCGTCATTAAGAATAGAAAAATTGCCTCCATGGGATAATTCTTAATAGAACATTGTAAATTTATCTTTCATACTGAGAACCTCATTAACAGAATTAATATACACTGTCTTTTATGACCCTACAAATAATATGAATCTGCCAAAAATTATAAAAATATTAATCTTTTAACAGAATACCTATTAAAGGAGGGATCCAACACAGTATCAAAACTAGGGGAGAAAATAAATCGAAACTAAATCTTGATGATCGGAATTGTAATCAACATTTGTCGTAGTTTGCATGTAGTTTTGTATAGCATCAAATGCAATTGAATGGCCGGCCATATTTCCACTTCCGCCACCTGCAATGATATTTAACATAAATAGGGTTAGTATAAACCCGGCTACTACAGCAGCAAGAATTATTATCTTAAATTTCATTGTGCCAAGTGTCATTTTACCTTTTTGATCTGAAGATGACGATGTAGAGATTGGAGGATTAACTGTTTCATTACTAGCAGGATTAGAATCCTTTAATTCCTCTTGAAGAACTCTCATTCTCTCTGCATGCTTAGACGTATTAAGAACTGGAACTTTTTTTACTATAGAACCATCAATTTTTGACTTGTGAATTTCATAAAGTATTAGATTTTTACCCTCTTTTGATCTTTGATTAAATAATTCTAGGGCTTCTTCATAACTTGAAAGTTCTATTGTAGAACTACTTTTAAATTTTCCAACAATCTCTAGCAAGTATTTTTTTGTTATCTCCGTATCCTCTTCAGGGTCCAAATTAGAATCACTATTATTTTTATCATCGATCCCTTCCATTTTTCATTTTCCTACCTTGTCTAATATAAAACTAAATATATCTAGTATTTACGCTAATTGGATTGAAAAAATTGATAATATATTGTTACAGTAAGTCTCAGTGTGTACAGAAAAGAAAATATTTAATCTAGGCAAATAGGTTATGCTACATTAAGTTTAAAGATATTCGTAGCCAAAAGAAATATTTCCAAGAAGTTGATGAGGCAATGGACCCGATGTCCACAATTAGAAAGAGAATAACTTTTTGTTTAGGTTTGCCTCAAAATTTCCAAACCTGGAAAGGGAGTTAATTGCCACGAAATAATCCATTTTGATGTGTTAGAATGAACATGCGCTTCAAAAATAAACAAAGACAACTAGATTGTCAGAGAATGATTTTAGACTGACGTACATTTTGGATGTGGGTCGTTTCGGGTCTGGTAACCTAAAGATAAATCTATATCTTAAAGCTGTCTTATTTCCGGTAAGTCCAGTACAAGAACCAGAACATCTTCAGCATATATTTGTCGCGCATTGTATTTGTACATTCTAGATTTGTCGATAAGAAACCTTGTTAAAGCAATATTTTGTTTTCACAAGGTCAACAGAAGCCAATTTGCAATCTGGAAGTGGATTCAAAAGTATCACAGTAGAAAAATATTATCAAAGAAGAAAAGGATATCAGAATTTATCATCGACAAGTCATTGCTTAAAATTGGATTTGAATTCATTTGGTTAATTGTAGCCATCGAACCCGAAAATAGACATGTTCTCGCACCATCTATTTCCATGCAAGGAAAGAAACACGCTTGTCCCTGAAAGATTCAATTATGGTTTAGTCACGATATATGGTAAACACTGTATATCGACAGACGGTGGAATCTGGTACCAAATGGCTTGTAGGTTCCTAAAACTAAAACTAAAACTAAAACTAAAACTCCATATCCCCTTCTTCGTTTGAAAAAAGCCTTATTGAAAGAACAATGCAGTATGTCAAGGATCGAACTAAAGAATTAAATGAATACCTTCCCTTCAGAAGAAATGATTGTAAACTAAGCCATGTTCGGAAATGTTGAATTTGTTTTTAAATTATTACAATATGGACTTTATTAATGCTTAATAACAGCGTCGTCGTTTCATGTTCATTATTTCATATAATGCTTATATTTGAAAACGCTGTATAGGTTTGATATGGGGACATCTGCTGAACCATCTAATAAGCCATCTTCTGATAACACCTGCCACCTTTGCGGAATTACATTATCAAGTAAGGATGA
>WHSX01000161.1 GCA_009379865.1 Candidatus Nitrosocosmicus sp. | reverse complement strand
CACTCAAATTTTTAATTTTATAAACATTCTCACGAATTTCCATTTAAGGTTAATAATTATCCTTTTTATTTAATCTTAATCATCAGGTATTATCAAACTAGATAATTTAATAAAACTAGACGATAAAGAGGCTACCCTTATCTAATGAGGAGGGGCTTGACAAAACTCTACAAGTACACCATTAAGAGATTTAGGATGAATGAAAGTAATTTTACGCCCATATGACCCAGTCCTCAATTCTCCCAAAAATCGCATCCCATTCTCTTTAGCATGATTAACATCATTTTCTATTTCATCAGCAGTAATCGCTATATGGTGAATGCCTTCGCCTTTCTCCTTTAAGAATTTGCTGATCGGGCTAGTATCTTCTAAAGGTTCAATCAATTCTAGTCGAGTGTCCTCCAAATTCAACATTACTACTTTTACCTTCTCATTTGGGACTTCTTCTACATCAATATTATCAATTTTCAATATTTTTTTGTAATTCTCAAGAGCTCTATCTGCATCATTCACAGCTATCGCTATGTGATCCACACGCATAATAGGATATAATGAGAAAAGTAGTATATATTATAAGCAATAAATTTTATTAATTGATCAATTAGAAGAGGGTAATATCTTGAAAATGCGACTTAGAATTCATAGATGATGGCTTCTGTCCAACCCGGATAATTTGCTTTTTTTTGATGAATTTTATTTTGAAGATTTCAATTCAAAGAATATGTTTGATAAATTGCATTTCACTAATGATAGAATGGATTTAGAAAAAGTGACTACTAGCTATATTCATTGAATTATCCAAATGGGTCGAGCATAAACGGCTTATTCTCAAAACAATCATGATGGCAATAACTAGAATTTTTTCAATCATTCCATCGTAGAAATCAATGGATTTGAAAGCAAAAATCTAATCAGAATTTTCTTTAGACCGGGTTCTAGTATTTCATGTTATTCAAGACAAAAAAGTAGTCTGATGGCGTTACAGGTAAAATGAAAATTCTAATGATATGTAGGATAGCGAGAAAATCTACTCTTTCTCCTAGGAAATGAGAAAGAGTTGGTCCCTATAGCCAATAAGGGAACCGCATTTTACGTTTTGATAAAAAACAAATTTATCTAATAATTAACAGAAACTAATTATATGAACAGAGGAGTGATCTATTTCCTGGTTTTTACGCTATTTGCTTCAATTTTATTGACTTTGTCTATAGCTCAAACTAGTTTATCCATAGGTAACGTCTCAAAGCCTTTTCTGGCAAATTCAACGATTCTTCCTGGATACATCAACTGTCTAATAACATATACAACGAAGCAGTGTAGTGAATGTCCACCTAACTGTATTACATACAAAGCTAGCAATTTTATCATAGATAATAAGGATTTGGCTTCCAATGTAGACAAGATATTTGAAAAATCCTTAAGACAAATATCAATTATTAAATCCGCGGACATAGCTACCAATCACACAAAGACAGCAATTATTTATTTGCAAAGTCTCTTGTTGAAAAACAATATCAAGCCTTCCGAACTAACTCTAATTACCGACATATTTAATAATATTAATCAGACAAATTCGACTACAATACTAGGAAAAACCCTTCATGCTAAAATTAAAGAACTAGAAATGATAAAGGATTCTAGCCCAATCGCTATTTCCATTGTAAATTTAACTTCAAAGAGTGTCGATTTATTAGTAAATTCAGATAGCATTATTCACAGAATTCAAGGATATCCGGATCTTCCGTATGACATCAATGAGCAAAAGGAATGGATTAACGGTATCCTCTCTGGTACTATTGTAGGATGTGAGATCTCTGGGGTGTTGGGTTGCCTGATGGCATCTATATTAACTTCAGGAATAGTTTAGGCGGGATCAAATCATAAATATGTAGACAAGGGTATTGATACGTAAATGACTTTTTTTGATCTGATTTTTAATATTACCCTTCTTTCCTCTGGTTTACCTATCGGATATTCATCAAGGTTCAAATATTTTTTTGACAATTTATTAAAATGATGGTCCGCCCCTTCGGTCGTCTTATCGATCACGTTCCCTATAATTGAAGCAGTTTCATATGGGTTTGCCATGCTAAATATCGACAAGCCTACCTTATCATTAATAATTGTATTCCTTTCCTTTGACCTTCCCAAGGCCGTGTTTACTAACAAATCATGATTCTCATCATAATCAATCCAAATTGGAGTGACTTGAGGATAACCATTAGGCATTATAGTGGCAAGAGATGCAAAATTTCTTCCATTTAAGAGGTTTAAAACTTCATGACTAAACACAATTTTCTGCATCACAAATAAAAATATAACTTTTGCAATTAACAAAGGTAAAAAAATTGTATAATTGATGAGATTATGCGAGTCGTCGAGATATTTAGCGTTACATAAAAACTTTATAATTCTGATTTACATAATTAGAATATAATTGGGGATTATTGTAACTCTAATTCTGATAGTAATAATAGGGCTTGTAATTTTGGGTATAGGATGGACAAATTTTTTTTCTGCTATGATGAAAGGGGCAGACAAAGTAACAGAAATTCCAGTGGTAAGAAATATAACTGATACTGCCCATGTTGAGTTGAATAAGATTCTGAAAAATGTATCAAACAATGCAGTAAACAATATTGGAAAATAGAATTACTGGTAAACCATCACATCGAAACAGAAAATAAATGATTATCTAACCTGTAAACTAATGTATTTTTATAAGTAATATATCTAAAAAAATTATTTAATGGCTATGACCACATCCACAACCTGCATGGCCATCACCGCTGTTATTCTGCTGCTGTTGCTCTACACAAGTAGGGCACTTAGACTGTTGAGTTTCTGACATGAACGTAGTTCCACATGTAGAACACTTCATTTTTTGAATTCCTTCCATAACAAAATTCGGTTTTCAAACTAATTAATAGTTATCTATGAGGAATCAAGTTTGGATGTGAAAAAATAAGATTAAAAAAAATTATTTCTGTATTTGGGTAGGATATTGATTATGCGTATATCTACGTCTAAATCCAAAAGGCTTAAACGCCTTTCCATTCCCGTGATAGAATTTTGAGAAAAATTCCACATACAGTAACCTAGCACCCTGGATGCCTGGTTCAAAAACAGCTAAAACGATATTAAACAAGTGTCCTACCACCAGTATAATTATTCCTAGTATCAAAAACATTATCCCATTATCGTGGACCCTGATGAATACATGATCGATCACGTCAGCCAAGATAATTGAAGCCATCATTATACCAACAAGCCTAGTAAAAGAAAGTATATGGCTTATTATTGATGGCAATTCCATCATCGCTCTGCTTCCTTCGCCATAAAACATTAGTCCTATTCCCCCAAATATCAGTCCAAAATATGCCGCTCCTTGTACACTGGCCGTAGGGTTAATATTTTCGTGGCCTATCAACCCTAAACCAATATACACAATACCCCATCCAAACATAAGCCAACCGATTTTTCCGATTGCATGTCTCTTATTTCCGTGTTTATAGTCATTTATGATACCAAGAATGAATCCAAATGTGACCATGCCTAATCCTATGTATCCACTTATAAGCAATAATTTACGTAGGCCCCATGTTGACAAAGGATCAAATATAGTACCATCTTCCGGAAAGTGAAAACCGCCAATACTACTGAGGAAATCAAATAGATATTGATTTAAATGGAATCCGAAATAAAGATTAAAGCAGAATCCTAGAACAATAGCTACTATACAACCAGGAGTAATAGCCTTGGCAATTTTGACCATTTGAACAGGTTGCAGTATAGTCTTACCAAAATTCCTAAGAGGCTTGGGCATAATGGTGAAGTTCTTATGTCCACCTTCAACGCGCCAGATTACCCATCTTGAAACTAACAGAATTACAATTGCGTAACCTACATCAGCAAACATCATTCCGTAAAATACTGGGAAGACAAGGGCAAACACAAGTGTAGGATCAAATTCATTGCCTGATGGCAGAGAGTAAAATCTTATGAAGGATTCGTACACTCTCAAGCGCTTTGGGGTTTTTTGCAATGTAGGTGGCACTTCATTTGTTTTTAAAACAAATATGAGGGTACCTTTGCTGTGCGTCTCAATCGTAGCCTTTGTATCGTCAATCATCGATTGGGGAATCCAACCTTCTAAAGTAAAAGTGTCCCGGGTGACCCCAAGATTATCGATTACCTCCAGTTTCTTATTTTCAATATCCAGTTGTTCCTCTAATCCTTTCAGCAAAGAATAATTTTCTTGAGAAATTGACAATAATTGATGGTCAATTTCTTTTAATTTCTTTTCAAGTGCCTCTAGATCATGCTTTAGCTTTTCTATAACTTCATTGGGCTTACCTTTTAAGGATGGAACAGCTTCCATGTGAACGTTAAAAATATTAATAATTGAAGCCAACGCATTTGAGGGATAATGGGGTAAAACAACCAAAACAAATTCAGTGATTTTTTCACCCTCTTTTGAATATAAAATTATATCTTGGTTATTAGATTCAAGTTTTTTCTTGAATTCTAAATATTTTTCACTTGCAATACGTCCGAAAAACGAACGGGCAGATTTAAGATGCAAGACATCCAAATCGGCAGGAAAAAAGGAAAATTCCCCTATTAGCTTGATATTATTTTGTGCATTTCTTATTTCGGTGAGTATATTTTCTTTTTCTCTTTCAAGCGTGGCCACATTATTATCAATATCTAAGCGTAGTAACGCATTTTCCATTTCATCTATGGATGAAAATTTAATTTTTTCCCCTAAGGAAGTGGGAGGAAGTGTACTAAGCAATCCTCTTATTCGAATTAATTGATCAGCAATATGTCTGTGAGATTCACTTTCCTTCTCAGTACTCAAATAAGATGAGATTTCTTTAGAAATTTGTTCAATTTGGATAACACTCATCTCCTGCAAAATTGATACAACCTGTTGTCTATATTTTTTCAAACCTAAGACAGCTATCTTAGACATCGCTTCAGGTCTTAATAATGTCAAGACAAAAGCTCCATCTTATTTAATTCCTGATAGCAAAATTTCCATTATTTCTTTCATCATAGTTTGATCATAATGAAAAGTAATACTCTTTGATTTGGTTTCAGCCTCAGAAATAGTTCTTTGTGCTTCTTCGTTTGCTTTCATTCTGGATTTCTCTATACTAGATTCAACCAATAACCTTCCTTCATTTTCAGCTTTTGTAATTGAATCTCCCAGATCGGCTTCAATGGTTTTGATCTGATTTTGCACTTCTCCTTTACGCTCATCGACTTCCTTTTGGACTTTATCTTCAATCACCTTGATTTGTTCTAATGATTTAATATATTGTTCCTGATCCTGAATATCAGACATTTTCTAGTTTACTCCAATTAAAGATCGTATAATAAATATCAACAAAATAACGGTTGCAATAACATTTCCAATTTTTATTGCCCTAGTAATTCGATAAAATTTTCTTTGGTTATCATTTGAAAAACCTCTAAAATCATTCCCATTCATATCTTTATACATTTAACTCTGGTTCAACCTCTCTCAATTCTTGCATTTCTCTTTCACCCATCTTTCTTTTTACTGTTTTTAACATTATAAATGTGTCACGCTCTATTTCTTCTAATCTAAATGTAATAAATTTCACGGCATCCATCAATCTTGGAATAAAAACGTTCTCTATGGCATTTGATTTCCGTTTTGTCCTTTCAATTTCATAAAGGAGTTTCCTTAATGCAGTTTCTTTTTCTGCTACATCTAAGACAATTTTATGAATTCTATTAAAAGAACTAATTGCTTCATTAATGGAAGCGGGTAATTCCAACAAATATTCCTCATATACCTTATTTTGGCCACCTTCAAGTCTAGGAATATGCACACCCATTATGCTTTTGGATTTCACATTTAGTTTGCCCATCATAGGTAACTTCATTGATTCATTTTCCAATCTCATAGACCCAGCCAAAATTTCCGCCATCCTGATTGACTCGTATCCCTTAATAAGTTCGGTCTGTAAATTTTCTCGTAAAGCTGCAGCAGTTTTGCTTGTATTAAAAAATTCTAATATCAGTGCTTGACGTTTTAATTTTAACAACTTTAGTCCCTTTTTTGCTATAAGGATTCTACGCTTTGTGCGTATGTACTCTAATCTTGTGGGCCTAATATCCGAAATAGAGGGCATTTCTTTCTATTGCTCCTCTTTTTCTTCATCTTCTTGAATTATGGATTTTTTCCTATATTTTGCAATAAACTCTGGCTTAATACGCTTCATTTCAGATTCTGGGAGATCAGACAATAGTTCCCAACCAATAGAAAGTGTTTGTTCAATGGATCTATTCTCATCAATACCTTGATTAACGAACTTTCTCTCAAAATTATTTGCTATTGCCAGAAACTTTCTATCTATCTCACTTAACGCCTCCTCTCCCACGATTGCAGTGAGAGCCCTGGCATCCTTCCCTTGGGCATATGCTGCATACAACTGGTCGGCCAGACTCCTGTGATCTTCTCGAGTTCTTCCGCTTCCAATCCCCTGATTCATTAACCTAGATAGACTAGTAAGGACATCCACTGGAGGTTGTATGTTTAACCTATGCAATTCCCTGCTCATAACTATTTGACCCTCCGTGATGTATCCAGTCAAGTCAGGTATAGGATGTGTAATATCATCAGCAGGCATAGCCAATATCGGAATTTGGGTTACTGAACCTTTTCTTCCTTTTATTTTTCCGGCCCTTTCATAGATTGATGCAAGATCGGTATACATATACCCTGGGTATCCCCTTCTGCCAGGAACTTCTTCCCTGGCTGCAGATATTTCTCTTAAGGCTTCGCAATAGTTAGTCATATCAGTCAAGATTACAAGTACATGCATTTCCCTCTCGTAAGCAAGAAATTCAGCGGTAGTCAATGCTAATCGAGGTGTGAGAATACGCTCCATAGATGGGTCAGAAGACAGATTAAGGAATAATACACTTCTTCCCAAAGCACCACTTTCCTCAAATTGTTTTATAAAGAAATTAGATTCTTCACTTGTGATTCCTATCGCAGCAAATACGACAGAGAAGGATTCTGAAGAACCAAGAACCTTAGCCTGTCTAGCTATTTGGGAGGCTAGTAGATTATGAGGTAAGCCGGCACCTGAGAAAATAGGAAGCTTTTGACCTCTTACAAGCGTGTTCATACCATCTATGTTAGACATGCCGGTTTGGATGAATTCAGAAGGTTCTTCTCTTGAATAAGGATTAATTCCTGAACCTACAAGATCAAATCTTTCTTTAGAAATAATTTTTGGGCCATTGTCTCTAGGGT
>WHSX01000160.1 GCA_009379865.1 Candidatus Nitrosocosmicus sp. | reverse complement strand
AGAATCCCCACGACCAAATACTATATAGTAAGTATATGACATGCTTCAGAAATGAGAATTGATATGAGGAGGTCGCTTACACTTGTGTTATTAACCTATCTTTGGATTATTTCCTAATAAATTCTGTGATTTTGATATTAAGGGTGGACTTGGTCTTACATCTCTATCCTAGGAGTTGTAAACTCAGGTATAATCTGCCAGTATGAAAGGCTTTTTTTATTCTTTCCGCAAGTTTTAAGAAATGAGGGGGTACTCCCGTTCGATATTAAAAACCTCATCTATAGCATTCCTGGATTCCATGGATAATAGATTAACATCAATTACAATCTTCAAGTATGCAAAGTCGCTTACCAGTAATCCATCCGCATAAATTGTGATGGGCAGACTATCCAAACCCTTGAGGTCTTTTCCTTCCTAGTGAAGTTGGGAAATATTGCCCTTAATGACATGAAGCTGATTGTTGAGCACTAATTCTTAATTTTGCATTTTAAAAAAAAGCTTTTGTGATATAGATGGTTATATATTATAGTAACTTTTATATGATTATAATTTATCACAAATCCAAATGGGAATATTACCTGATCAAAATCCTTATTGGGAAATTATAAAACAAAATAAATAGAATCAAATTATCTATAGATTCAGGGCTTCCACGTAAATTTCTCTGATTGCTTATAAAAATTAAATGCATTAAAAAATGTGACCTTCTCTATATCATCGGTTTTGCATAAATTCTTTCTCATCTCGCTTGCTGTTAACGGTACACTCAAGGGATTGGAAACTCCCCAATCCGCAGCACTGTTTACCATTATTCTATCGCTTCCATGTTGGTTCACAATTCTGATGACTCGGTCAGGTGATAGTTTAGTAACAGGATAAACAGATAGACCTGCCCATGCTCCAATCTCCAATGTCATTTTTATGGTTTCTTCCGTGTTATGATCAATGAGGATCTTATTAAAATCATAATGACCAGTTTCAAAGATTTTTTGCATTCTTTTCATTCCCTCAAGTTTGTTATTATGAGGCAAATGTATCATTGCCAGAAGATTTTCTCTTTTACATATATCTAATTGCTTTACAAATAATTCCTCTTCCAAATCGTTAATTATATTATAACCAATTTCACCCAGTGCAACAACCCGTTCGCGTTTTAATAGTTGTTTTCTCATCATCACATCCAAAGCGTCTAATGCAAGAGGCCTTTCTATAGATTCTTTTGGATTTACTGATATGCAAGCATAATGATGAATCCCAAATTCTTCCGCTCTTTTTGATTCAAAAGTAATCAAATGTTCCCAATAATCAACAAATGTCCCTACACTGGTCCTTGGAGAACCTAACCAAAATGAAGGCTGAACTATCACTTCTATACCCGCTACGGACATCCTTTCATAATCATCAGTGGTTCTAGAATACATATGAATATGGGGGTCAAAGTACCGTGTCATAATGACACTAATGAATCAAATCTATATAACAATTATAACTTTGTTAGAACCAAAATATTCACAAATCAATGAAAGCAGCATTTTTTTATGGACCAAACAAAATCAAAATTAAAAATATAAATATTGATAATACTTCAAACGATAGCCTTACCCTTAAGGTATTATCATGTTCTGTTTGTAGCTATGATGTACGGACATATAGAAATGGAAGTTTTAAAGTCAAGCCTCCAATAGTCCTTGGACATGAAATATGTGCTGAGACCACCAAAGAGTTTAAGGGAAAAAATTTTAACATGAAGTCCCATGAAAGGGTATCTATTTATCCTGTAATACCTTGCCTTCATTGTTGGCATTGTAATCAAAAAAAATATAATCTTTGTTCTAATCTAAAGGAAATAGGATCTACTGTGAATGGCGGCTTTGCCGAATACATCTCAATCCCACGAACGCTGTTCGAAATTGGAGGTGTTGTCCCAGTTTTGGATAATGTTACTAATGAAGAAGCTTCATTAATTGAACCTCTGGCCTGTTGTATTAATGGTATAAATCAAATCAAATCAATCGATTTTGATTCTATTGTTATCATGGGGGACGGACCAATTGGATTAATGCAATTAATGTTATTAAAAAGGAATTTTCCCAGTATCCAAGTTATGGTAGTTGGAAAAATTAATCACCGACTTGAGATGGCTAGGAAACTGGGTGCAGACAAAGTCTATGACGTCAACGATAATAGCAATTTTGAACCCGTTTCAAATCTTTTTATGGAATTAAATGGTAGACAATCTCCTAATCTTATTTTTGTTTCAAATAATAATGCTAGTTCACTAGCAGCCGCATGTAAGCTAGCCAATAAGAATGGCAAGATAATTATATTTTCAGGACTGAAAAATCCTAAACCTGAATCGCATAATATTGATGAAAGTCCCACAATTGATGCGAATTTTATACACTACAACCAAATTTCAGTCATGGGTAGCTTTTCGTCCACTCCAATGGACCTTAAGATGGCAATGGAGTTGGTAAACTCGGGAGAAATAAGGATTAAAGATTTGATTACAGATACTTTTGAGCTGTTCAAACTTGAGGCTGCGTTAATGAATTCAGAATCATTTCTAGGGTTAAAATCTATAATCAATAAATTTTAAGAAGGATAATCTAAATATTCAATTTTAATTATTTCAGAAAGCGTAATAGTTCAGAAAAAATAAAGCAAGTCTAATGAGGCATCATGAGATGGTTAAAAGAAATATTTTCCGAACATCCAGCATGCATAGTTAGTTATCCATTCTAATTAGTATTTTGTATTATTAAAATAATTGATTGGGAATGAAGTATATTAAAAAAAAGATTGGGGCAGTAGAAGAAGACCTTTTATGTATACTCATCTGCCATAATCCTTCCATGCTTTGCAGTTTGAATATGGTTTAAGCCTGAATCAACAAGGTCAATAGTTCTTTTTCTTTCCTTGGATTTAACTTGCAACAGAAACATTGTTTAGGTATGTGGATTATCAGAATTAATGTTACCAGATAGACTGGTTAGTCAATTAACAAATGAGTAAAAATTATTAAAATTACCTATCATCCACCCTCAGTTAGTTAGTTACCTAGTAAAAAAGTGTCGAGGAATCAAAAAAAGATTCATCTAAGCATAACCCGTTTAAGCTCCTTGTATACTGTCCCTGCCCTCTCAATTGTATCCTTTAATGAAGTTTGTGCCTTATTGAAACATTCAATTACTCTTTCTTGTGTTATTGGGATCACTGTAACAATGGGCAAAAGATGTTTGGTCCATTGCGAATGAAACTGTTTCCAGCGTTACAAACTTTCTAAATAGTTTACTGAGCTGATCCTTAAAACCCTGCGATATGGTTGGCTGTTATTCTATTTCATTTGATATATTCTCATCATTTGCTAATCTGTTATAGGTAAAATTCTTGATTACTTCTCTTATATTAGCATTGGTATTACTGGAATTTTTTTCATCATTACTATATTCATATTGTCATCAACATCATTATTGTAGTTGTTTCTTTCTGTGAACTTTTTGATCAAAGCTGATTGTGGGTCCTGTTAACTAAACGATAAATCTATTGATCTCGCTTTGTATTTGTACCATGTTGGATCAACTACTAGGAATCAGGCATTAGATTCATTCCAGTTTTTACTGTGATTATGAAAATTAACGAGGTCGCCTTTCAAATAAATTTGATGTTCTAAGTGGCCTTTAGGAAAATCTATCTAACTTTGCCTATACATAATATTAATATTTTAGTTTTTATTAATAGTTGATATTATGAATAAAATATTAATAAGTAATTTTCTTGCAATTTTGATACTTTTTATAATCCCTGCTAATCTAAATATTTATTCTACCACCAATGATTCTGACCAAATAAGTTTGACCAAGAATATAACTGCAGTTCCTAAAGATAACTATGTCATATATTGTGCGAATAATGGCACCAATGTTAGGCCCGGAGAGAGTGGTCAGCCAGGAGAGAGTGGTCAGCCCGGAGAGAGGGCCATAGGTCAGAGCGGCGGAGATGGCGGAGATGGCGGAGATGGTGGAAATGGCGGCTCTGGTGGAGATAGTCAGTCTACATGTTGGATTACGTCTAAAAATATAACCGGTGAGAATGAAGCTAACAAAATAGTGATAGATGGCGGCTCTGGCGGCAGCGGTGGAGATGGCGGCTCTAGTAGAGATGGCGGCTCTAGTAGAGATGGCGGCTCTGGCGGCAGCGGTGGAGATGGCGGCTCTGGCGGCAGCGGTGGCTCTGGTGGCAACGGCGGAGATGGTGGAGATGGCGGCTCTGGTGGAAATGCTAGATAAACTATGCATTGAAAAAATAATTAACTTTTTCACATTTGGTAAAAGTACAGGCTAGCCTGATCATTGGATTACTAAACGATATCTTTCCTTCAAAAGGATATCTGAAGTTTTTGGGACCTGTCCGTTTAGTCGGATTTATTTCCTTTTCATAAAAGGCAACAGAGAATCGCATCTAAATTAATACATGCTCTAACTTGCGGATCCTTATTCTACACGGAAAGTAATAGTCAAAATATTCCCTTCTGCCCTATACATACTGCATTATTCTCTCAATAATGCTTTTCCTATAGAAGGAATGGATATAATAAGCAAGATTTAAGAATGTATATGTCATTGATTAACAAATACGAGCATCTGTAGAAACTGCGTGTTTTCTATGTTTCTTTACAGTACTTGAGAGAAAACTTTCTATGATATTGTCTTTCTCATTAGATATAGTGCCAAAATCTGCCTGTTTTCTGGATCGATTGATATCGGTATTTACAATTAATTTGAAACTACTGTGACCAACGTTTCGTTTGTGATGTATTCAAAGATTCGTTTCTTTTTGATGAACTCCATTAAGGATGATACTTTAGAATCCACTTCCACATGGATACATGATTTCGTTTATAAAACTACGATAATCTTTCAGATGCTCTCATTAAGGAGACCTGAATAGTACAAATACAACCCTTAGTACACATATTCTAAAAGTGTTCTGTTTGTGGTTATAACAGAAGAGATGGTATATCTTCAAGGCATAGGTTTATGGTCGAGTTAAATTTGTCATTACGAAATATTTACCAAGAGAAATATCAATAATTTGAAAAAAATGTAGATTGATTTCAATCTACATTGTACTTTATTTTACTACTGTTGTACCGTACTTTGATTGTTGTCTATTATATGCAACCCAGTGTGTTACATATTGCAATTGCGTGACCACCATTACCACCGCTACCGGCTGCGCCACCGTCTGCATTTCCTGTGGATAAGTCACCAGAGTTGCTAGTTTCACCACCGTCAGCATTTCCACCAGAGCCACCATCTCCACCGTCAGATGAAATGGCACTTGATAAACTAAGACCAGTTGTGTCTTCTACTAATTCATCGAAAGCTGCAACTGGCTCAAACCCTGTATTGTTGCTTCCGCCATTGCCACCATTACCACCGTTGCCACCAGTACCGCCGTCACCGCCGTCACCAGTAAAGATTCCGTTTTCTCCAGTTTCTCCACCTTCACCACCATCTCCACCGTTGCCACCGCTGCCTGCATTTAGTTCAAATGCGTTTACAGATAACGAAGAAGGAATCATGGTTGCTAAGAGAGCAAATGCTATGGCCCCAAAAATAGCAAAGTTTTTCACAGATAATTTTTTGTCTTTATTATTGCTTTTTTCATTGTTTAGTTGATTCATATCAAATGATTTAATGAACTATTATTATATTACAATTTGGAGTATTATTTTCATTATAATTTTCTAGTACTATATTTTATAGAAGTTATTAATGCTCAGCAGATTTTAATACTAAGAAAAAGATTATTTTTTGTAAAAAATTTTACGGTATTTTTTTACTGTATTTTTATGCATTGGACTTTCCAATAACTAAAATTAATAAGGAGTTGGTTAGATTATTTCATTTCTATTGATGTTCTTATCCAAAAACAAGTTCTAAATTAGTATCCAAAATATAGTTCATTTTTCAATTTTGTTACATTATATAGATAGTATAGTTCATTCTAGACATCTTCTTTATGGATGAATAGATACAACCAACAATCTATATACCAATAAATATGACTTTTCTCCCGCTCATTTATGTCGCCAAGGTGCTCAAATACCGATAATTTTTATAGAATATGAGGATATTAGCATTGATCGATGAATTCTTTCATACTTTTATGATGTGGATGCAATTATCTTTAGTCATCTAGATAATCAAAGTTGTCTACATTATAATAAACTCCTCTAACTACCACTACCTTTCTAAATCGATATTTATTAGTAACAACGTCAACCAATTCCTTTATCGGCTTTCCACCATGAACATTTTCTTTTGTTATATACATAAAGACTATTTCTTTATTATTGTATTTACAGTCATGTGTATTTTGATAAATCTCTTTATCAATCTTCCTTTGTTCTCCGATTTGTCACGCACCCCTTTTCCTGACTTCTGTTTGTTGCCGTGATGTCAGTGCAAATGTAAAGTTGAAAAGTAATAATTCAATTCACTATACACGTATATGCAGTGAGGGTGCTCTGATTCTTTTAATCACAAAAGGGAAGAGAAAACGCAATGTGTTCGAGCTATGTGACTTGGGTGAACAGAGCCTTTTATTAAAATCCACGTAAAACCTGTGTTCCACCGTATTTGTTTTGTAATTATTTATTTTTTCTATCTTTCCATGTATGTTTTACTTTGTCAATTATCCATTGGTTCTCAGGTTAGACTCCAAGGCAATAATGAAATAAAATATATTATTTTAACATAATAATCGGGCAGTGATTTGATATGGACCACTGATATATTATGTATGTTATTTTATTTCCTGATAATCATGTATATTAGTAGCAAACTCGTGATAACGGCATTACTGACTTTTTCCTTAATGGTGGGACTATTTTCTTCACAGGGTTACCAAAGCTTATCTGCACAGACCACAGACTGGTATTTGGACTTTCCTGTACTATTAGATAACAATCAAACGGCCACTACTGATTCTAGTATTTCCTTGAAAGACGGACAAGACGGACAAGACGGACAAGACGGACAAGACGGACAAGACGGGCAGTCGAGAGACGGACAAGACGGACAAGACGGACAAGACGGGCAGTCGAGATTGATATCACCATAAGCATACCTCTATAACTGATTGTGATCAGTTTAAAATCATTTTTTTCTGCCAATTGTAAATATTTCAACAAATTAATTTCACTGATATAGTTTAGCTAGACATTTTTCATGTAATCAACGTCTAGTTGATTTCAATATTTTAGAAATGGCCTAGGAGAGCGAACGTAATAT
>WHSX01000015.1 GCA_009379865.1 Candidatus Nitrosocosmicus sp. | reverse complement strand
ACATGATACTCCATTAGACTAGCTTTATTTGTTGTCAATTATGACCCAGGCTCAACTAGTTATAAAATTAATAAAACTTGGTCATTAGGGTCTATTAGGAAAACCACGATTATACAGTATGGATTCGAGTTTCTCTCTTATTTAAGATTGAGGAAAAGTTTGACACTTAAACAAAGGTTCGTTTCTGGTCTAAATAAATAATTTCACCTCTTGTCCTGACTGTCTTTAATATTATGATATGATAGCCTAGAAATTTCCAAAGGTAGGCGGTATTTTTGATGTCATATAAATTGCTTCACATTGGATATCATTATCAATCAAGTCCATTATTTACTAAATCTATAAATAGTTACAGCCGTAACTTAATTGATGGAATCATTACATGTAGGGAATGATAAAACATTCAATTCTTTATTACAAAGGATGTCGATCGTGTTCTTACCCCTCCTACTTCTTATGATGACAACAGGAACTCTTACTGCTGTAAATGCAAGTAGTGATGATAGTGTAAGTTGTTATGAACGTGGAATAATCGATGGTGAAGATCATCAATTTGATCAAAGAACATACGATAACTGTGGAGATCAGTACTATCAAGGTTTTATTGAAGGATGTATGTCAGTAGACGGCAATTCAAGAGATGTATGTGAAAGCGCCACAGACGCTTAATGCCTCTCGATTTAACAAATTTTATTACTACTAGTAATGATTAATATTATTACAATGAATCCAAATTATTCTAATCCATCAAAAGAATAAACTCGACTATAATGTAATTTAACCATACAATAATAAAAAGCCAAAATAATAATAAATTAAAAACAGTAGTAACTATTGGAGTAGAAACCCGGGGATGTTAAGCACATTGTTTGCGTAATTTCATTTTAATATTTTATGTGCCAGTAAAGATTTCTCCAACATACGCAAATAGTCCATTAACATAGTTAGATGTTTGTTCAGAAATAAATTGTTACTTCGGATTAATATATGACTATCTGTCACCTAAATAAATCCCATTTCATTTGATTTCATTTGATTTTATTCCATTCCATTCCATTCCATTCCATTTCATCTTCTTCTCAATTAATGATCTAACTCTTAATAACAGGATATCCAAAGAACCCATGTCTGAAAGACGTAGATTTGAATCCCACCTCCTTCTTCTTCCCCCGTCCAACAACTATATGTCGTGACTAAAGAATGAAGTCAACAAAATATTAATAGCAATACAGAAAAGCGATATGTTTAAATTCTACGAAATGATATTGATATTGTTGAGTATTGACTATCAAAGACAATACCGAGAAGGAGAAAACAGGAAAAAGGCTTGGAGATGAAGAGAATAAGAATTTATCTTTTCGATTAATCAAGGAAGATAAAAATAACAACAACTCAATGGGGGAGAAAACCGTGGTTGTCTATGGCGAGGATAAAACAACGGAATTACTTGTACAGACACTGGATAATGCGAAAGATAGGTGGGATAATTACGCTGATTCTCAAGGGCCTACAGTAGCAATGGGTGTGGAACAATTGAGGAAAGGTATGAGACATGCATATGAAAGGGGAGTCAAAATCAAATACATTTCTGAGATTACAAAACACAATATCAATTATTGTAAAGAACTGATGAAAATAGCTGAGGTGCGCCATGTGGACAATGCGAAAGGGGGTATGGCAGTAAGCGAAAGTGAATATATTGCTACAGCTAAATTACAAGAAGCCAAACCTGTGTCCCATCTTATCCATAGTAACGTAATGGAAATAGTGGAGCAGCAGCAGTATGTTTTTAAGAGTCTTTGGGCCAACGCCATACCCGCAGCACAAAGGATTAGGGAGATCGAGGATGGTCATGAGAGAATAGAAACAAGGATTCTTGACGACCAAGATGAAATAAACGATAAGATAAGGTCTTTGAGTAAAGACGATGAAGAAATACTAATTTGCTCAGATACCGGCTTGCTAAAAATAGTACATGATTGTTTTTTTTCAGTATATCAGGAAATAATGGAAAAGTATGACAAGGGTTATCACAAGGGTGTAAGGTGGATCACAGACTTGAGTCGTAGAGAGGACGCCAACGTAGCCAAGTTATTCATGGACATGGGCATTAAAATAAGAAGTATTAGAAACCTGCCTCTACCAAACTTCCTAGTAACTGACCGAGTCTTTTTCTCAAACTCTGAAAAAATTGATCACAATCAAGATAGGAAAACCATTAAGCAGATGTTTACAACCAATGATGTCCTATACATCAACCAGTACAAATCAACATTTGAGGAACTGTGGAAAAATGGCATAGATGCTATAGACATTATAGAGGACATAGAAAGGGGACTTGATACTGAAAGAGTAGATATTATCTCTAGGTCAAACAACGCTGAAACTACATATCTTGATCTGCTGAGATCATCAAATAAAGAGATAATGCTAATACTTCCAACTGTAAACGCATTTCTAAGACAGTGGAAACTAGGGGTATTTGAATTAATAACCCGAGCAGCAATGAACAGAAATGTAAAGATACGGATGCTGATCCCTAGCAACGAGAAGACAGAGAAATTTGTTGAAAGATTGGAAAAACAAAGTCTGTCGATATACAACACAAGTAATAATGACAGCAATAACAGTAAGAAGGTTCAGATAAGGTCCATCCAAACGTTAACTGAAACAAGATCTACTATTCTTATAGTGGACAAAAAGGTATCACTTGTAATGGAACTAAAGGATGATTCCAAAGAAAAGTTTCATGAAGCCATAGGGATATCAACATATTCAAACAGCAGGGCGGGCATCTTATCTTATGTTTCAATATTTGAGAACTTGTGGAATCAAACCGAAATATACCAGCAGCTAAAAAAAAGTGAAGAGTTGCAGCAAGACTTTATTCGTATTGCTGCTCATGAATTAAGAAGTCCCATACAACCAATACTGGCAATTTCTGAAATGCTCAAATCAACTGTAATTTCAAAGGAATTAGGAAACTCTAAACACATTCAGGTGAACAGAGAGGAAATAAACGACTATATTGACGCCATTATAAGAAATGCAAAAAAATTGGTATCATTAACAAATAGTATTCTAGATATTACCAGAATAGAAACAAACTCTTTGACTCTTAGGAAAGAGACCGTTGATCTAAGACTGTTTTTGATAGAACAGGTGATGGAATACGAAGATCAATACATCAGTAAAATGGAAACTATGGACCTACATACTATAACAAGTTGTGACAGATACAAAACTCGCATGGATTATTCACAATTAAACAATAACAGAATATACGATTCTCTTTTGGCCCAACTGGACAAGTCAAGGATAGCGCAAGTTGTTTGTAATTTATTGGATAATGCATTTAAGTTTACAAATGATTATGACACTATACATATTATGCTAGATGTAGAATTCATAAATGACCAAAAATGTGTGGTTATATCCATAAGGGACAGCGGGAAAGGCATTGATAGGGAAATACTACCCAAGTTGTTTACCAAATTTACTACCATGTCAGAAAAAGGAATCGGCCTTGGATTATACATCACAAAGAGTATCATAGAAGCCCATAGTGGAAGGATTTGGGCAAGGAATAATGTGAATGGAACAGGCGCCACCTTTTCGTTTACCTTACCATGTGATCCATAGTATAAGGATGCATCAATGGAATCTTGGCGACAGCGACAACCCTATTATCACAGGGAACTTAACCCTCATGGGTCTTGTTATTTTTGCTTATGATATGGGTTCATAGTGATACCAAACTAGATGGATGTTTGGATCCTTTTTATCATCTAATGTGCCGATGTGTATCTGAACGATACTTTTATCCAAAAAATCCTTTAGCTGTCCCTCTGTCATGGGCTTTCCGAATCCAGGACTTGCATTTAGAATGTTCATAAACAATATTTTGTGATTATTAAATATTTGAAGATAGCAGTAACATTTTAGGAAGTATTCAATACGCAAACCATATACCATTTATATTGATTATAAGTTGATTTCATGATTATTCCTATTACTTGTTGAAAGTATTAGAATATTATGACAAAACAAGTATAGCAATTCATACTTACCGAGCTAAGAACTACTACTTTATTTAAATAATATTCATATTTGATGTATATCAGATGCAAGTAGGAATTGACAGTTTTGCAGCTTTTCATGTTGATACCAAGGAATCAATAAGTTCATCCGAACGCTTGCAAAGACTGGTTGAACAAATTGAATATGCAGATCAAATTGGGTTGGACGTATTTGGAGTAGGCGAACATCATCGTCGTGGATTCCTTGATTCTGCTCCAATTGTCATCCTAGGAGCGGCCGCAGCACGAACTAAACATATACGTCTTACCAGTGCAGTAACGGTATTGAGTGCAGCCGATCCCGTAAGGATATTCCAAGAATTCGCAACTTTGGATCTTTTGTCTCAGGGTAGGGTGGAGATGGTAGTGGGTCGCGGTTCATTCATTGAGGCATTCCCATTGTTTGGCCTGAAGTTAGATGACTACGATTCACTTTTTTCAGAGAAGCTCGAATTGCTGTTAAAGATTCGTGAAAATGAACATGTCCATTGGTCTGGCAAATATCGACCTGCTCTGACTGGACAGGGAATCTATCCAAGGCCCTTGCAGAATCCTCTGCCGATATGGATAGGTGTTGGCGGAACTCCGGAATCTTTCGTTAGAGCTGGTTTACTGGGATTACCTCTGATGGTCGCAATCATCGGCGGCCAAACACCCAGTTTCAAACCATTAATAGATCTGTACAGAGAGGCAGGAAAAAGGGCTGGCCATTTACCGCATCAGCTAAAGGTAGGTATACATTCGCTTGGTTATGTGGTAGAGAGTACTGAAGAGGCAGTCGATGACTTTTTTCCAGGCTATGCACATAACATGAACGAAATCGGAAAGGAACGTGGATGGCCTCCGATAACTCGTAGGGATTTTGAAGCCCAGCGTGGCCCCAACGGAGCGCTCCTCATCGGCAATCCGGAAGAAGTTACAGAGAAAATTATTAGACACAGTCAAGCCCTCGGTGGTATATCCCGAGTTACTTTCATGATGAACCCCGCATCATTACCTCATGAAAAGCTTATGCGAGCTACGGAATTAATAGGTTGCCGAGTAGCTCCGGTTCTACACAAACTCGGTTAAATCGATTCAAGTGTGTTTAAGATACACATTGCAGAAAATAGATACCTATTATCGTATTAGAAAATATTGTTCTTTGCAAACACATGTAGAAGCCGATCAGAAAATACACGGAAAATTAGGAAAATTAGAGAAATACAAAAACGATCCCTTGATATCGACCATCTTAATATTAGAGAACACAAGAAATCAAATCTTGGTAAAATAAGAAAAGGAAAAGAAAATACGAGTTACAGAGAAAATTATTGCAGAATTACTAAAAATTACAATTAAATGAATATTGAAAATAAGAGATCCTTTAAAAATCCATCTTCTCTAAACCTGGTAAAGAGAATTAGGATACTAGAATCACTAACATTCTAAGCTTTAGCAGTGACTCCATCGCATCAATTCCTAATAATCCTACTGCAGTATCTTTTAGATCCATTTTATGGATTCTTTCTAGAATACCGGCCAGTAAGGCGTGCTTTGTCTTCAACTGATTAATACTTTCTTCAATTATTTGGTTGAGATTCTTATCCTCCCCTATGAAAGTCAATCTCGTAGCGTGACTCTTCAATAGCGACCTTACAGGATCAACTATTACTAATACGCTAAGGGCTTCTTTCAAATCCATGTCCAGAATTGCTTCTAAAATAGCAGTAAAAATGGGATACTTTGTCCTCAGCTCGTCACTCTGTTCCTTAACCTTCTGATGGCTGACATTTTCATTTGAACTAGTCATAGGTCTCAATCTCCATTTACAGTATTTAAGCTTACACATATTGCTATAAGATTGTAGTTTCATGAAATTGGTGATGTTTCTAATTCATCCCCAGTTCAAAGACATATGAGGTCCCTTGGTGTTTTACGTGTCATGAATATATCAACGGATCCAAAGTACATTATATTTGATTAGAATGTCTCGTAGAATCTTTCTATCCTACCATTTGTTTGAGGATGATGTACTTTCCAAGCATGTGTTTGATCTTTCTACCGACTGAAACTACCTATTGTAACTGTTTTAATTTCGCTGGAATTGGTATAGAACTAGCTACCTCATTGAGGACTGGAACTCAACTATAATTCTTTATCTCAAATATGGTAATTAGAAATTGTGTAGCGACAGAACACAACGACGGATAAATATAAATAGTATGGCAAATATTATTTATGCGATTCCAGATGCAATTTTATAAAACAAAACAATGTATTATTCTACCTGTATTAGCCACAATCATCACTTTTACCATCTTAAGTTTACCGGGATTAGGGAACCAACATGCAAACACCCAATCTAATGAAGCCAACTCTACTGCAAACACGACAAGTACGACTTGTTTTTCAATTTGTTAAGAAGAAAAAATAGATTTGGTTGAATCTACTTACCCTTAACTAATGCTATTCTATATTATTTCGGTTGCAAATACGCTAAAATTCAAATAAAACAAATTCTTTCTAATCTTTGAAAATTAAATTGGTTCGGATCCAGAGGTAATCTTAATAGATGAATACGCGATTATACGGTATGGATTCGAATTCGAGTCCCACTCCCGGCGCTTTAAACAGGGAATCGTAGAAATAGTATAAAATAAAAATAATATCTCGTTTCTGCTTCTAATGCTGGTTTACATACTTGTTGGTTAAATACTAGCATTAACAACATCATCAATAATTTCTTACATACAACAATGGTTCTCTATAACTATCTCTATCACTTGTAAAGTAACCATGGCCTTTTCCATCACATGTTGTTGATGATGTTGATCCATTGCTTAATAACGCATTGCGTACTTCTGAAGGTGAAGCACCAGGATGAGAGGCTTCATACAATGCAGCTGCTCCGGCAACATGTGGTGAGGCCATGCTTGTTCCGCTCATTGTCGCATATGAGTTCCCTTTGTAAGTAGAATATATCTTGGTTCCAGGTGCTGCCATATCTACAACCGCGCCATAATTGCTGAAACTTGCTAGTGTGTCATCCCTTCCATAACCTGTGCTAGGACCCGTTCCCCCACATTTGCCATCACTATCTCCGATGGCTGAAACAGCTATAACATTGGGATTATTGGCAGGGGAGAATGTAGAAGCATCTTTTCCCGAATTTCCCGAAGCCACCACAAAAGTGATTCCAGCCTTTACAGCATTATTTATTGCAGTATCAAACGCAGAAGATTTACATTCGCATCCAAGGCTGAGATTAGCAACCTCTATTTGACTTGCGTATTGTCTAATATAGTCAATACCTTTTATTATTGTCGATAAGGCTCCTGAACCGTTTCTATCCAGCACCTTGATTGCCCATAGTTTTGCTCCAGGAGCTACACCAACTACTCCTATAGAATTGTCTCTAGCTGCTGCAATTCCTGCAACATGGGTCCCATGACCGTTATCATCATTTCCTGATGACGTACCGGAGACAAAGGTTTTCTGGTGATAAATATTTAGATCAGAATGGCTAGTATGTATTCCACTATCCAGGATGGCTATGTCTGTATTGATAGCTACGCCACCATTCCCTGACGTTGTAGAGATTAAGTCGCCATCAACCCTATTGACTCCACTTGGCAGTGTTTGAGCAAATGCTTTAACTATCTTGTCTTTTTCAATATGATCTACAAATGGGCTTTGTTCAAGCGCCTCGATAACTCTTTCATTTGGAACGCTAATTGCAAATCCATTTAATACATCTTCATAAATATGAAGTATTTCAGTCCCCTCAATATTTACCTTTTTTGCAACCTCTGAAAGAATGTCACGCAAATTCAAGGTGTCATCATTAAGAACCACAATGTATTGGCCCGGTATTACCGGTCCCATCTGGGAAGCTGAGGAAGAAGGCGGTGAAGATGCTGAGGATGATGATGGTGACAAAGAAGTAGATAAATCATCAGAGTAAGGTAATTTATCCAGAATAGAGGTAAGAATGCTGGGAGGTGTTGCTGTTGTTTCTATATCTTTTTCGTTTCCAGAGCCCGAGTTGCCTATACCATCTATTGCATCATCGGAATAGACTGCATAATCATTAATTTTACTTTCATCATTATTTTTTGAATCTACGGACTTTTCATTCGATGTCTTTTCTAGTGTATCTTTGTTATCAATTTTAGAATCTGGATTGCTTACATCATTATTGTCTTTTGTATTTAGACCTGGAATCATGTCGTATAATTCTTTTAAATTGTTATTCTCTTTGTTGTTAATATCGCCATAAAAATTTTCAATATTGTTAAATTTATTATCACTATTATAATCAAGAAATGGGAGATCAGGAATACCATCGCTTTGTGCATATGATATAGGCGCAGAAATAGATGACAAGAATCCCGTTGTCATTATAAAAAAAGTTAAAATCAACTTTGTAATAATATTATGTTTTTTATTCACAAACACAAAATAATCATTTGGGCTAAAAGTAATGTCAAGATATCTTACTTAAGAATTCTTTCTATTTTACTAGTAGAAAATCATATAAACTAAAACAGCAAATCATACGAATTTTTTGCATAATTTGACTAACATCATCACTATATTTGTTGATGTCTAATCCAATAGACTACATAACTACAAGCTTATCAAAACTTAGTATATAGAAAATTCATGCAAACAAAGACTATTTGTTCTCGGTCTGATTAACTGTTATTTTTTATTTCGATAAACATATCAAAGATAAAGATCTTTATGGAAAACCGCAATCACAATTTTTCCTACCTAAGGCGTATCACAACAAAAAAAATAAAGCCAATTTATGGAAAAAAAGGAAATTCAAGTCCCTTATCTGCCGATCCTTAGGAATGTTCCACCCCGAAGGCTATCTTTACTGTAGAATGATATTCAGTTATTTTTCCCGTATTTGGATCCACCCTAGCGGTCATGTCGGTTAACTCAATTCCAGTTATGCCGTGAATTGTTTTTGTCGCTTCAGCTAATGCTACCTGAGCAGCATCCTCCCAGTTCTTGTCCGATGAGCCCACTATTTCTATTATTTTTGCTATATGTGTCATGTTTAAAATTAAAGAATATATGTTAAATAGGTAATCTAGTAGTATGGTTCTACCCAGGTAAATTGACCTTTATTTGATAATTAAAGTTGCTTATTAGTTATCAAAAAAAACTAAAACAGGTTAAGATCTTAAATGAGATGATTATGAATCAATGATGAAATTTACTTAGTTAGAGGAATGAGAATTTGATATACTAAATTTATTTTCAAATTAATGTAGTCTTAAAAATAATAATCATAAAAAAAAGGATATTAGTCCTGTGCTAATGCATTATTCCCGCTATTTACTTGATTTTGGAAACTAGCGTTGTTACAAGAAACAGTTGCATCTTCACCTGAAACACATTGGGAGTTTTGGCTAGAAGATTGAGATTGGCCTATGCCTTGGTCAGCATCATTACCGCCCTTGCCTTTTTTACCGTTTCCACCATCTTGAGCAGCTGCATTGTTTCCATCATTATCCTGGTTTTGGACACTTACGTTGTTACAAGAGTCATTTGTATCATCACCGGAAACACATTGGGAGTTTTGGCTAGAAGATTGAGATTGGCCTATGCCTTGTGAAGCACTGTTTCCATTGCCGTTATTGTCATTATCGTCATTATCGTCATCTCCGTCGATGGTTTTAGAACCAAAATCACCATCATAATCGTCATCATAATGTGCTCTTAAGTTCTTGTCACATGCTTCTTCATTATCTTCATAGTAATCTTCATCATCCTTACATTGATCTATATCCACTCCATAGTGTGCGAATGCGTTTTGAAAATTAGATGTTGTAGGACCAAGCGTCATTAGTATAGCAAATACTGCTACAACTAATACTGCAGTTAATTTTGTGTTATTTGACTTTAACATTCTATTCTTGTCTTCTTTAGTAATAATATATGATTTAATAATTTTTGAATATGCTTTGCAAATTTAGTTCTATTAAAAAAATTTGTAATAATTTTCTATAAAGTTCTTATACTACTCATTTAGTCTAGTTGAGTATTCGTGTCTAAACATTTGGTAAGATTCTTCAATTAAAGTTGAATAAATTCTTAGTTAGCCTAATCCTAGCCTGATTTAGTAACAATATTAATGTAGATGTGGACATAATAATACCCTAGATTTGTTGGTAGATTGGAGAATTGAAAATATGAGACAAGAGGTATAGTTTTTATTAATTCTTAAATGTTCCAGATTCTTTACAACTTCTTCTATGTGAGCAATTCTTCTGTTTAGTTATGAATTTCTATGTCATATCTCCTCACCTTTTTTATTAACTCTTCTTTTGTTCAACATACAGTGTATATGGGGTTCGTAGCATATTGCAATTTTGAGCATTACGATTGAATGAAGATATTTTATCTGCAAATAGTTATATGTATACAAATTAAGCATCTATAGAGTATAAAGAATTGGTTACGTTTACAATTGCATGAATAGGATATAAAAAGTAGATATGTTTTTTGATGGAAACACAGATTCTTATATCCATCTATTTGTTTTACTTTCTAACTACGGTTTTTGAATCTTTGAACATGCCATACAAAGTAACCATTTTCACTTAGTGTCAGAAATGCTATTTTTCTTGTATGACGCCTTTGGAAAAATCTCTCGTTTTAGTACATCTCGCTCTATAGATATTCTTCCAGGTCCCGATAGTAACAGACTAATCGAAATAGACATCAATAACAAATCAACTTCGAAACCACCTTGTCCCATAAAACCATTATCTGCTTTCACTATAAGGACAGCACAAATCATTTCTATAGTAAAAAGAATTGAGGTTATTCTTGTAAGTAGTCCAACTATCAATAATACTCCTCCTATTACTTCTAGTAGTCCTATTAGTAGAGCTAAATCTGCAGGAATACCAACGGAAGCAAAGAAGCCTTGTGTGCCTTGTAAATTTTCAAACTTCGGTAAGCCATGGAGTATAAAGGCAATTCCAGCCATTATTCTTATAGGCAAAGGAGCTATTGCAGAAATTTTTTCTAAATACATCACTAAGAAAGGAAAATCATCCTTTTTATAGTTAATAACAGCCTATGACGAAGATCAATTACCAAGGTTCAACTACAAGTTTTGTGTAATCAGATCTTGATAATGGATGAACCGATAACTGGATAAATAGACGGATCATAAAATTTATTATTATAGACACAACTTGATTCCACAAAATATGAAATTGTTGTCGAGTTACTAAATTTACATTCGGAATTGGGATGAATTCTATGTCTAAAAGAGATCGCTTTGGAATCCTTATATGAAAGGCGTAGATTCGTCCCCAGCTTCTTCTGGTTTTAATAAACAAACATGATCTCTGGTTACTAAATAGATCTATAATAACAACTATTCAGATAACATATGTGGTATAAATGAGTCTAAAAATTAGACCAGTGGAGGAAAATGATGCAGAAACCTGTGGAAAGATTGGATATGAGGCTCACAAATCCATTTCATCATCTCATGGCTATCCATCTGAGCAGCCTTCTAAAGAATATGCCATAGGATTGATCAAGACCATACTTAGTAATCCAAACTCATTAGGAGTTTTAGCAGAGCGACGAGGTAAGATATTGGGTAGTATATTCCTTCATAAATTTCCACCATCGCCGGTAGCAGTAATAGGACCACTTACAGTACATCCTTCTACGGAGGGAGGTATTGGTAGAGTATTGATGGACGCTGTTATAGTCCAAGCTCATAAACAGAACTACAATCAAATTAGATTGGTGCAATCACCAAGTCATATTCGCTCCTTTGTTTTATATACTAAAACAGGTTTTACCCTTCAAGAGCCATTATTTTTAATGCAAGGGCAACCACTTAAAGGAAAAAACAATATCCAAACTACGAATGTACATCTGATTGAGAACGAACACGATATTTCTTTATGTAACGAATTATGTATGTCAGCATATGGATTTACTAGAGAAACTGAGTTGCGCCATGCCATCAATCAAGGAGTTGCCACCATCTTGGAACACGAGGGCATAACCAAAGGTTATGCAGCGGGTATAGGAATGTTTGGCCATGCTGTTGCTCAATCAAATGAAGACCTTAAAACACTCATTACCAATGCTCACGAAATTATGGGTCCTGGTTTTTTTGTACCTGCTCGGAACCAGGAGATTCTTGTTTGGTTGTTTGAGAATGGTTTTCGTATTGGTTGGCCCGCAAACCTTATGACGATTGGCCCATATCAAGAAACACTCATGCCCTTTCTGCCGTCATTGGCATACTGAACTATTCCCGGACGTGTTTCAGTAAAAAAACCCCCATGATGTTTGCAGATATGTATTGAATATTATTCGGTTATGGAAATTATTAGTTCTTGTATAACAGTAACTATACCTAACCATACCCAAATGATTCAAATCCCAACCGTTGTCTAATTCAATTTTTTCATAATGTATATGAAATTCTTACATATTCGGCCTTAAATCTAGATTGTGGGTCGTATCGATCAAAGGATTCATTTAAGTGTGTCAGCAACTAAAGCTGCTATCCATTCTATATTCATTTCTTGTTGAAATTGTCAAATATTGGAAAATATGATGCAACATAGTATGAGTGATATCTATAAGTCGAATTTCAATATTATTACTTGTAGGATAGCACTTCATGAAACTAGTAACTTCAAATGGACAAGAGGTCATCGAATCAGCGATAACTTATTGTAGTGGTGAGAAAATGCTCGTGTAAATAATTATTGCAACAGTAAGATGTGAAATACTATTTATGGGCCTTCCCAGGCAAACGGTATATGTTTGTTAGATTTGCCCTCTCTTTTCCATTTAAAACCCATTGCATCCACTTCGTCCTTTAAAGCTGTTCCCAATGTAGCTACTTCACCTGGACCCACCTCACTACCTGGTGGATTTAGTGTTTGAACCCGCTTACCTGCTGGGGTCATTGGACCGCCAAGAGCTTCTGCTTTTGCAAGTACTCTACCAGGGATTTCTGCACTCCAGTAGCTCAAATCATCTGATACTTCAAATTTAATGGGAGCAAAATCTATCCCTTTAATCTCGCCTATTAATTTGGCTTTAGCATTTTCAAAAATTAGGTCAAACGCTTGTCTATCATTCTTAGATGATAATTTTTTTGAATTCAGACTAATTTAATCTTTCAATTTCGATCAATTGTCTGAATGATGGAATACTACGACCCATATTTTTCCTTATAGAATTTTTAGAGTGTTAAGCTGCGTATAACATTGAAGTACAAAAATATCATATCAAAGACAAAATATCTGATAAACATAAAAGGTAATTTAGCCAAATAATTCAATATTTAATCATTCTAAATTTATGAGCCAAGGTTCATACCCAGTATAGTTTTGTGCCCTAAGTAGGATAGGAAACAAGATAGATGATGTAACTATCTTTTCATTAGAATCATTACCAAAGTTCAGGTTCTCCGTCATAAAAGAATCCCCCACTCGGGCCATTATTTGGCAAGGTAGCAGCCCATACGATCCCTCTACAACCTTCTTCTACTGGGCGTCCACCACGACCACCCATGTCTATTGTTACCCATCCAGGATCAATCGAGTTTACCAATACATTCTTTCGTCCTAATTCTGATGCTAATTTTCTAGTCAAAGCATTAAGTGCAACTTTTGATATACCATAGGCGGGTGTTCCACCCTCCATATAATGCAGGGAAGCTGCACCACTGGATACATTAACGACACGGCCATAGTCGTTTTTTTCCATCAGTGGAATGAAAGCTTGACATAAAAGCCAGGACCGTATAGATTTGTTGTCAATGCTTTACTTACCAATTCTAGATCTGCATTCATAGTATATTGATTGTTATCATATAGAATCGCAGCATTGTTAATCAAAATATCAAGACGCCCAAATTGTCTTTTTATCTTTGTAAAGATATCCTTTATATTACTTTTATTTGACACATCCAATTGAAAAAAGATTACATCCAGTCCCTTGTCTGTTAGTCGTTTAGTTGCAGCTTCACCTTTTATAGGATCACGAGATGTTAACAGAACAGTTATATCTAATTGCGAAAGTTGTTTACAAGTTTCAAATCCTATCCCCCTATTGGCACCTGTTACCAATGCAATTTTTTTATTGGCTATTTTTCCATTCACATACTACACCTATCAACTCTAGTTTATCTAATATTAAAATATGCTAGAATGATTATTTGGTAAATGAAGAATTAAGCATGAGTAGATTCATTATCCGCTTTAGAGTGCTCCGTTCATAGAAGTGGTCTAAAGCCCTTAAATGATCAAAAAGATCCATTATTTTGGACCAGTTAGTCACTACTGTAACCGTTATTGTTACTATTACTTTGTCCTGTTGGCAGAAGTACAATTGTTTCAAATATCATGTCATCAATTCACAAGGTTGTTTCTTTAAATGTGGATCTGGAGCCCAAACGGGGACTTTATTGAAATTTTGGTGGTCATCTCAACAAATAGGCAATATGTGCAGACACTGAAATTTCTTGTTCTCCAGGTATTATTGGAGTTGTAGGAGCCCCTGAGAAAGCAGATCTTTGCACAAATTCATTCGCAAATGGTTGTGGCGGATTAAATCCGTCGGTATCAATTATCATAGATTTAATCCCAATAATATCTAATCCAACTGCGGAAGATGCGATATTAGCTTTTTGTCTGGCATTGGCAATCGCATCTTCAATTAGCATATTTCTTAAATTATCCAGTCGTTTTTCAGACACTTGAAAATCAATACCACCAATAGTATTTGCTCCGGCATTTACCGCGGAATCAATCCATAAAGAAATGTTACTCAGGTTCATGCTTTGAATTTTTAGTGCGTTGGTTACAGTAAATCCGGTAGTTTCTAGGATATTACCTGATTGAGAAAAATTGTAGTTAGGGTTAATACTAAATTGAGAGGTGCTAATTTCGTCGTCACTTACACCATTATTCTTTAAAGCAGAAACAATATTATTCATTTTTAATGAATTTGCAGCTACCGCATCAGTCGCGGTTCTGTTAGTGGTTTCTACTCCAATTGAAATTGTTACCAGGTCTGATTTTGCTTTTTCAGTTGCAGTCCCTGAAATAAATAGGGTATTGTTAACATATTCTTGTCCTGTTTTATTATCATTTTCAATAGAAACTGTTTGAGCAAAAATCTGAATGGGTTCTGAATTAACAGTTATAATTGAAATGGAAATAAACAAAACAAGAAAAAAAATATAACTATTGAGTTGTAAAGTTTTGTTATTGATATGATTAATCATTGATAAACTAAAGTGGAGTTGAGTATATAAATAATTTAGCACTAAATCATGCCACCCTCCTGCTGTTGCATCTTCAGAAAAGCTAATAATTATAACAGGTTAAGTTTTTTAATCAACGACAGCAAAAATTCATAAATATTAATTCTTATTCCTTTCTTTGCCAAAGTCAAATAAATATATAATTGAGGAACAATTGTACTAATTTTAGGATTCTGGTTTTGATTTTTCGAATTCATATTGAAAAGCCTGTAAAGTGTCTTTCCCAAGTATGCAGAATTCTACTAACTTAATACCTGTAGATGAGTCTTCCAGGTTTTTTAGAAAAGATATCGTTTCATTTACTAATATTTTAGCACATCTATCTTTTGGAAAACCAAATATTCCTGAACTGATTGCAGGGATTGAGATATTTTCAAATCCTTTTTGTAAGCCAAGTTCAAGACAGCTATTGATGGCTTTGCTCAATTTTTCATCCTCATTCCCTTCACCCATTCTTGGACCTACAGTATGTATGATAGCTTTGCATGGCAAAATTCCGCTAGAAGTTATTGTGGATGATCCTACCTGAACAAAACCTATCTTATCGCTTTCCTCCTGTATAACGCTCCCCCCTTTCCTTACTATGATACCAGCGACTCCCCCACCATGTTGTAAGTAAGAATTTGCAGGATTAACTATTACATCGATATTTCTTTCAGTTATATCCCCCTCAACTAGTGTCAGCACCCTACCACCTTTAATCTTAATTTCATTTATTACCTTAGAATTCATTTATAGCACCATACAAGAAATCATTTTATTTTATTTAAATCTAAATTGTGTTAATTTTTTTATGAAGATGATTCATCACTTTTGAGTCTTATCCATCTTGTTAAACAAGCCATTTGTAAATTCATACACAATATATGGAGTAATGAGATCTCTGACTCAGTAAAATATATTAGATTAGAAAAAGAGTCATTTATTTTACTTTTGTTATCTATAATCAACAAGATCAAGTCTATCTTTTATTATCTTATCATTCGGTATCATTTGATTTTAACCCGCTTTCATTCATGTATATTATCTCCCACAGATGTCCATCAATATCTTCAAAAGCACGATCATACATCCATCCATGGTCTTGTGGTTTTCTCGGTTCAATCCCTCCAGCCTCTATCGCTTTATTAATCATTTCATCAACGTTTTCTCTATTCTCAGCCGATAATGCTATTATGGCTTCTATATTTTTTGAAGTATTGCAAATTTCTTTTTTAGTAAAGGTTTTAAAAAATTCTTCAACTAGTAGCATGACAAAAATATCCTCGCTGATTATCATACACGTTGCATTTTTATCCGTAAATTGAGGATTAAATTTAAAACCAAGTTTAGTAAAGAACTCTATTGCCCTGTTTAGATCTTTCACAGGCAGGTTCACGAAAATTTTTGTTGTCATTTATTCTACTATATCCTTTTTCGATACTAATAAGCATTAATGCGAACAAACTCTCCATTAATAACCTGATCCAGGTGTTAAAAGTTTCAGTAAACTCTTCATAACCTGCTTGACATTATTTTTTATTTCTAGACATCTTGTCACAAAATCATCTCTATAATTAAGATCCTTACAATATAACAAATCGATCCATAATTCTTCCCCATCATACATAGGGGTGTGGGCATCGGCAGAGGGAGACAGAATCTTAAGTCATAAATTGCTTTCAACCATGACATGAAGACGAGCCAATGTACCTATCTATATCAAAAATTTTAATATTAATCAATGTGTAATTTAGTTTGATTGATTCATTGTGGTTCATGAATACCGTGATCGAATATTTATCAGGAAGGATATTCTCTTGAAACTTTGTGAATATGATGAAATCAATCAGAGTAAGCTTATGAGTTACTGTGGTTTGAATAATGTTAAACATAAAGAAATCTTAGACGACAAGGTCAAAAAGGGATTGATCAATAGAATGGAAGAAAATTGGGGTAGCAAAGTTATAATCAACTACAAGGCCTCAGAAAGAGGAAGATTAATTTTGAATGAAATTCTAGCACCTTATGAAGAACTATTTCCACGAAATATTGAAAAGGGGCGAGATTAATGAAAAAATCAAATGATGATAACAACAAAGATAATTCTGATAACAACAATACAAGATCAGATTCTAGTATTTTTTACATTATGGATGGGATAATTGATCAACTAAATAAAACCAAGAAACTTTTCATTATTATGTTACTAACCATTATGATTATTCCTCCGATAGCATTTATGTTGAGCTTTTCAATTCTGGGATCACCATTTCCTTTTGATAACAGGAATGAAACGAGTGATGAAAAGTCATGGGACACAAAACCAAGTCCTTCTTTTAGATTTTTGCCCTTAGTACCTATAATAATTGTTCTTGTGTGGTTAGGCATAGGAATCAGACAATGGTTTGTGCTCTCGAAATGGGATAAGAAATATAAAAAATATAAAGAACTTCAAAAACAGATTGACGAGAAATTAGATGATGAAAACAAAGAGAATAGATAATGCTACTTTTAGTAGCATGCCTTCAAATTTAGGATGAAATAATGATCCAAGTATCAAGCTTTTATTTAACTTGTATCTTCGTAACATATAATGCATATTTTTAACTATTAAGAAATTTTATTTTTAAGAAAATTGCCACTTTCATTATCCTACAATCTTCTTTTAATGGCACTAAATTCTCAGATGTATGTATTGTTTCCAAAAATATGTATCCGTAGGTATAATAAAATGGTAGCAAGTGGCTACTTTCTAATGCCACATATTCAACATATAGTTTAGTTTGATTTCGTCAATGGACCAGGTCGCTAAATCGTTAAAAATAGTTAACTAGAAGATTTTCACTCTGTAAAAACTACTTCGTGCAGCCTTCCATCTGATCCTGCTATATTTAAAATATCATTCATGTGAATTATGTAAATTTGTGCCTGGAGGTTATTGAGCATTTTTCCAAACACATCCTTACGATTCCACAGTGAATAATTTACCACAGCAGTCCTAATTAGGCTACGATGTATGTTTGCCGATATGAAGTCCTCCTGCTTTTTCATAATTTGTTCGGTAGCTTCTATCAACATATCTACAAGTATTTTTTGCTTTGAGTGGTCGACTGTGAATAAATTTATTAGAGTTACAAAATCACTATTTGTTTCAATACGAGTCATATGAACATAATATTATATAAAATAAATATTAAAAGGACTATCTGCAATCTTTCATAAAAATTTATAGAACAGTCCGTTGTACCTATTGATCGAACATGATTATGATACTAGTATATAGTTTTAGTTCTTCAAGGTTTAGAGCTCCAAGACAATAATTCGATAAGTTATTACTTTGATGTAAGTAGACAGATTTTATAAAATGGTCGTAAATAGAAGAATACATCATGGGGTAATGCCAATATGATATATAGGTTACTCCTATTTACTAATATTTAGTAATATCTTTTATATATACCATTTCTTTATTTTTCACTATGTATCTTTATCCTTTTTCTTATGCCCATTAGGTATGGAGATCGACTAATAATTTTCAGTTTTATCATTTGCTTTTTTTTATTCATTACATTTAATTATTTACTATATTTATATATATTACGCAGTGTAATATTGTACTATATTGTCAACTAATATTATGTCTCTATCCTTTAACAGATATCAGCAATACTAGTTAAGACAATTTAATAGTGATTTTAGAAAATTAGCTAGCTTGAGAAGAGGAAGAAATATTGATTCGGTAGGCATCAAGTACCACTAACAAATATCAAATTATAATGGGAATTAGATAAAGGAGGCGTTTGATATCAATATATACAATTGCAAATTTCATGTTTTGTGCACTTGAAGGAGGTATTTGTATTCAAGGTCATTGTTGAAAATAAAATCGCTCTTGATTTTAATCATCAATATATTAATTTAATTTACCGGTTGTATACATGTTTGACCGTACGCTTCTATTTTAATTAGCAATATTTGTAATATTCTAATCATTGATTAACTAAATTCTCTAAATTTGCTTTAACTTTTTTCAAAGTTCGGAATATTTGTTTACTATCGTCATATTCGATCACAATTTTTTCATATGACAGCATAAGATCGCGTTGTATTTTTTGATTTATGATAAGTTCATTATCATTATTTTCCAAGTAAATTTCTAATGCCAAATCTTTGTTAACTAGCTTCAGAGTAGAATGATTAGTGGCATTGCTTTCAGAAACATATGGTTCAAAGTATAGATTGAATGGCTTAAATTTATTGTCCTCAGAAGTATATACGATATTAATTCCCATATCTACTTAATTTGGGTCCTCCTTTATCTATGTAAACTACAACTTGAATGATAGTCATTTTGTGATGGCCTCAAATAGAAAGCAACAGTTCCAAAGATTATTCTATGACTAATCTTAACATCATGTTTAGAATTCAAACACGATACAAACATCACAGATAATCCACTATTTGTTTATTGTAATTACATTTGCATAGACGAAGTATAATCCATTCCGGGTACAGCCTTCATAGTATGATATACCAAAGATAAAAGTAATGAATGACTCTAATTTGTGTGACTTTACAGAATTATCTGTACAATGTAATCAATTTTAGGTAATGTTATTTCATAACACGTAACAAAAGAACTGAATAGTATTCAATAGCCCTACTTGGTCGACTTTGATTTTTCTTCTTAATGGTTCTTATCTAGACATATGTTAATCATCTTATCGAAGAGTTTTTTTACCGATTTTTTTATTACTACACTTATAGGGACAGGGTTTTTGCTATCGGTGAACTCAAGAATGTAGACGATCCTAATTCTAGTTATTTTGGACATTCTATTGTATCACGATTCAATGAATTGAGGTTTTGTCATTCAAATGTCATTCAAATGCTTGAGCAAAAAAAGGAGAGAAACAGATTTAATAAAATATTAAAAAATTGTGAAAAAACTAACTTACAGAGATTTCTCTTTCTTTGTAGATGGCTTTGATTTAGTTTTGGTTATAGTCTTTTTGACCACTGGTATATCGTTTGTTCCAATTTTTACAGGTGTTGCTTTTGTTGCTTTTGTTGCTTTTGTTGCTTTTGTTCCACTTTTTACAGGTGTTGCTTTTGTTGCTTTTGTTGCTTTTGTTCCACTTTTTACAGGTGTTGCTTTTGTTGCTTTTGTTGCTTTTGTTGCTTTTGTTGCTTTCTGTTTATTATCCAATAATCAATCTATTATATGGTATTAAATAAATTTATTGGCTCTAATTTGAATTGAAATACAATAAAAACATAGTAACGATCTCAAAATCTAATATTTTGTCACTAGAATATTGATTATGAGGCCTAAATTCAAGATTTTTGATTATAACTAAACCTATGAGGGGATAGTTCTTAACAATTCCAATTAATTATTCAGACGAGTAATGTAATAATGATCCCCGGGTTTTGGTTTTTCCCAAAATTAATAAATATGATAATCAAAATCGCGTCTATCTAGGTTATCCCATTAGGCAATCATAGATCATACTGTAAAAATCTAAAGTTTACGGAGGTAACATATTAATATTTGTCTATAGATATCACTAAAAATATTCCAGTAGGCTGAATTTGATAAAATGGATATACAAAATTGGTGTAAGATTATAGTAAATCATTATTTGTTAATTAAATAATTTCAAATATATCAAAAAGATTTAAGGTTAACAAGTTCAGATTTGATTCTTGCTTGAGAGATACCACGAATTATCAAAACCTTAAAATAGGATTTGAATCTCTTTTTGGGCAATAATTATATAAAGACTCCATCATCTTGATTAAAAAAAAACAGTAATTAATCAAGCATAAGTATTGTACTTATTACCATGGAGATCTTTGACTTTATACACTTCATTGAGGGAATGGATTACTTAGCGATATTTCTTTTGACATTTATTTCTGCAGTGCTAATTATTGTTCCAATTCCTTATTTTCCCATTCTAATGACAGCAGTTTTAGTCACTGATTTAGATCCAAACCTAATAGTTCTATTTGGCGCACTTGGAGCTGTAAGTGCCAAATCAATTGTATATATGATTAGCTATTATGGAACAAACATTGGTAATTTAAAAAGAAACTTTAATTCAGAAGATTATCCAGAAACTTATAGGATCCTAAGAAAATATGGAGGTTTAACAATATTTCTGGCAGGTATTACACCTATTCCGGACAATATTATTTTTATTCCATTTGGAATGTATAGATATAATCCTCTAAAATTCATCTTGATCACATTTTTTTCGAAAATGCTACTGAATGTAATAGTCGTGTGGGGAACAATAATTATTGGTAAACCAATAATAGGAAATTTTTCTGAAATGTCGTTAGATATTAATACGTTAATTGTTGCAGTAATAATATCAATAGTCGTATTTAGTATTTTATTCGTATTCTTTTTAAAGATTAAATGGGCTGTTTTTCTCGAAAGATTTTTTGTAAAAATAAGATCGTTGAAAAAAAATAGAAATAGAAATTCATAGTGATGCTTGCTGTGCACCTACTCCCATATTAAGATTCATTGTCGAATGAATTAAACAGGAGCAAGATTATTATGAAAACTAATGAAATACTGATACATGATTACTTTTAATTATTCAAATGTAAATGAAGTCTCAAAAGCTGATATTGTTATAATTGGTGTACCTGACGAATCTAAATCCCACGCGAGAAGAAAGGGTACAATAAAGGGTCCAGATATTCTTCGAAGATCATCTAACGAATCTAACTTTTTTGAGAGAGCAGGAAAAACTATTCCTATATGTCCAATGCGCGGAGTAATAAATGGAAAATGTATTTTTGATTATGGTAATATTAGGAGAGAAGACTTGTACCAAATAATATTTGAGATAGTTTCTTCAAAAAAAATTCCCATCGTCATAGGAGGAGATCATTCGATTACTACTGTTATATTGCGTGCAATAGGGGACTATATTGGTAAGACAGGACTAGTGTATTTTGATGCTCATCCCGACTTTGTTTCAACGACAAATGATTATTATGGTTCCGTATTGCATGATGCTTCAAGATGGATAGATTTTAACGAAAGTATTTTGATAGGAACGCGTTCGGCCGAGCCAGAAGAATTAGAAAATGCTTTCAAAGTAGGATTAGACATTGTTACGCCTCTAGATATAAATGAGTTAGGAATTGCGAAAATTATGGATAAAGTGAAAGCAAAAAGTAACAAAGGTAAGAAGTATATTTCAATTGATCTTGATTGTTTGGACCCAGCCTTTGCTCCGGGAGTTTCAGTCCCCTCAGCAGGGGGTCTATCAAGTATTGATTTGATAAGTCTGATTAAGGCAGCAGTTGGTTCAGGTATTCTCGGTCTTGATATAGTAGAACTCTCACCGGATTTTGACATCAATAACGCAACTTCAATTCTAGCTTCTAGAATCTTGCTTGAATCGATTGCTTCAATTGATCTCGCGCAATGCTAACTCTTATTGTTTCTAAAATTTAATATTAGATATATAATTATTAATAATCTATTTTTCTAATTAATGTAAGCTAGAGTTCTACGATAACATTTCGGATAAGATAATTTTTCATAAAATATTTATGATCATGTGGATAGAAAAGTTAACCAAATTATATAAGCAAGTTGTCCCTGTTTTGATCTAAAATGTCAAAGACAATACTAGAATTTCCTCCAGGACCATCATCCAAATTTTCTCTAAGATTACTAAGAGCCTATCCCAAAATTCGATAGAATTATAGCTAGTTGTCATTATCACT
>WHSX01000159.1 GCA_009379865.1 Candidatus Nitrosocosmicus sp. | reverse complement strand
ATTCTTCTAATTCTTTCGTTCTTCTTTTAATTTGTTCATTCAATATGCTATTCAATTTTATTAAAAATAGAACCAAAATTACAATTGCAGTAGTGATTCCCGCAATCAGCATATAAAACTTTGATCTCTCTTCAAATAAAGTCTCATCAATATCCGAGTAAACCGATGCTGTCGGTGTAATTTGGAAAATAAAATATTTAGATTTTCCATCAACATACACAGGATATCCAGTATTTAATCTTTCTCCGGTTCCAAAATCATATATAGCATGACCTCCAAATAGTCGACCATCAAAAACATCTTGATAATATTTGTTTTGGATATCGTTAAAATTGAAAAAGCGTTGAACTTCGTCACTAAATAAGCTCATCCCTAAAAAGTTTGTTCTAGGAGTCGATATATAATTTGAATTTCGATCATAAGATACCAAAAATTTTGAATCGATGTTATATACATTTCCATATCGGGCAAAGAAATCAAAAGATGGTATTTCCACACCGACCATTCCGAGATATTCTTCATTGTCTCTATTTATTATTGGAGAAGTTAATGCTATTTTATAGGTGCCATCAATTCCCTTAAAGCCATTTGAAAATACAGGTTTTAAAGTACTCTTTGTTTCATTCACGTAATCTCTGAGTGAAATATCTATGTTGACAAAACTTCTTTGCCCTTCTGATACTTTATTATGGGTTATTATGTTATTTTTATCTGCAATAAAAAGCCCATCGATTTTACTAATGTTGTTAATTTGATTAAATCGTTCTCCCACTAGGTTTCCAACTCTGTCGCCATACAATTCTCCCTGTTGTAAATAAATAGAATCAGATAATCCTTGAAGAATCGATGCTACCAATCGAAGATCGGCACTAATATGCTCTGAAAGAGCCTTTGTAATCTCAATCTGATTATTTCTATGTGCTAGAAAAAGACGGTCTTTAATATTCTGTTCTGCAATATTTTGTTGGAAGAATAATAAAGAATAAGATCCGGCAATCAAGAGTATTATCGAAACAATAGTTATTTCTTTTCTTCTGACAAATAGAAAACTCTTTACCAATTTACTTCACTGTTTTAATACCTTTAGTAGGATTAAAAAAAAGGTATTCGTCAAAGATCTTAACCTGTGTTATTATTAAGATAGTTTCCAATGTTATTTGAATATCTCTCTGGTACTTTGATGTTACCGTTGATGATATCTTCTTTTAATTTTTCAAGTCTTAACTTAACGTTTTCTGAAACCGCATGTTCAAGGCTATGGAATGGTGCTATATACACAATTCCATCCCCTGGTGCGCCCTTTTCTGATTCTAGTCCTGGTTTAAATATTTGCCCACTGAAGTTGCTGGTTTTGACTAATTTAATAATTTGATCAAAGGCCTTTTCGGCATCTAATACAAAGGATGTAAGTACTGTATTAGGAGCCAACTTATTTTGGTCAGAGATTGCACCAAACGCGTATACTCCTCTTTCTTTAGCAGCTTCAATAACACCGTGGCCAGAGGTATCAGCCACATGTAATAAAAAGTCTGCCCCTCTGTCTATTTGAGAAATGGCTGCTTTTTTTCCTTTGGTGGAATTATCCCAATCATCTAAATAAGTGACGAGTACCTTTACGCTAGGATTAACATTCTGTGCACCTTGTCTATATCCTTCGTAAATATTAATCAGGTTAGGATACCTTTCCCCACCCACAAAACCGATGATGCCTGTTTTTGACATAGTTGCTGCAAGTGCTCCTAATACATATGTTCCTTCTTGTTGCATCGGATAAATCGAAGCCACATTACTAGAGTTAACAAGTCCTGTAAAAATTACAAACTTTGTTTCAGGATAATCTTTACCTACCTTAATTGCGGGTTTTCCCCACTCAAAGCCATGAGATATTATTAAGTCATAACCTTTCTGGGCATAATCTCTTAATGTTTCTTCTATCTTTGGAATGGGCACGTTTTCTTTTAGATCAACTATATAGGAATATTTTCCCTGTAATGCCTGTGCTGCATTGTATCCGAATGCCCCCCACCCTGCATCACTAAATAAGCCATCAGTTAGAAAAGCTATTTTCAGTTTTTTTTCAACATATGATGGGGTATGGTTTTGTGATGGAGCTATTATTGGTTTTTCTAATTTTTTCGTATTATCGGCACTAATTTGAAATATATTAGAAGAAAAAATGACAAATACTCCAAACATGATAAAAGCAAGCATAACTAGTGTCTTAATATACAAAGTTATCTTATTATTCATATAATTTTAACGTATTAATATTTGTTTATTGTATTTATAGTAAATTCTAGCATAATTTTTGCATTATTTAGATATTGTCCTTTTGGCTTAATTACTTTTTCAAAATATTCTTCAAGTCTTATAGATGTATGCTCTGTCGAAGATTTACCCCTATAGTCATTTTACTTTTATAATCTCACAGTATAATGATAAAATACTGGTAAGTGGTTAGCATGGTTTGGAAGATATCCTAATTTCCAAAGAGAATCATCCATTAATATGGCTTCGGTGCAGACTCACAGATCTATGAGTAATCCTTGGTTAGTGTCCAGATACAAATGTTCTTGTAATTTAAAAGAAATAGGTAATACGCTTTAACAGGAAATTCGATTTGATAGTGTATATGTATATAAACTATTATTGATAAGATTTCTTGAAGATATGTTAGGAACACTTTGGACAATTATTTTAGTTATAGTGGCAATTATCGTTATAGTACTTTTACTACGGTTTCTTTTTGGAATACTAGTTATAGCTCCTGTAGGGATGGAATTGGTTAAATCTGGCACAACCATCGATACAGCGTTGTCAATAGTCACTGCTATCTAGTAGGTTGGCAAAATGGCATATGTGTCTAGAACATATATTGTAGAAGGTTACTGTGATAAGGGTTATGTTTTGTCATACCTCCATAAGTTTTCTACTTGCGACTAATTTCTTTATCTGTAATTTAATATCATTATTTTAATCATCTTTTTCCTTCATATCATGGTGAATGATTTCAAATAGCGTTTGAACACTATTTGTCTACTTCAATAGTTTCCCTTTACCATTTCTGCAGCATTAGATGTGTTGGAGGACAAGATACCAATCTTGGATCCACCCTATATGGATTTGGTAATATCTTTCATAATGCTTTCGATACTTGTACTATTCTTTTTGGCTATAATTCAACGCAAGTACTAAATTGCAATTTGATTTGAGGCAATCGGATATATGATTGATGAAATATGAATCAGTTGATTTGAATAAATTGAGAAACTTAAAACCTAAAAGAATAGAATAGAGGAGTGATTTATTTAATATAGTTTCCTTACACACTTTCAGCTATGCCATAATTTTATACTAATTGTATTATCATCAATAACTGTTGTTCTCTTCTTCAATGTTATACCTAAGAGGCAGTAACGAGATGTGAAAAAATTTTCAAGGGTTGCAATAAAGAGACTTTATTTAATAGTCCAAATAACTTAATTATTATCTCAGTGTTTCAACCAAATGATTTTAACATATCTTCATGAACTGGCAAATTAGCTTCATCGACCTTAATTGATAGAGTAGGACACACTGTTACACATGCCACACACCAAATACATGCTTTTTCCCTAATGGGATCTGGTTTGTCAGTGTAATCTTTTCTGCCTTCTCTGTTATTATCATCTCCGGTCCCTTCACTTACCGCATTTACCATATCTATTGCTGGAACATCCTGTTCTGATCTGTACCACTGATATACTTGAACAGGACAAGCCTCGATACATGCTCCGTCAGAAATACAAGAATCCCAGTCTACCGCTACAAACGTTCCATGGACACCCAAAGGGACATATTCGTCTCCTCTTGTTTTGTATGCCTCTTGAACATCCTTGTTTGTAGAGGATTCTGCATCTGCTCTCCCTGGCCCCCAAACCAAATGAGTATAATCTCCATCTGAAGTTGAATGTTTACCTACTACTTTGTGATTTTTTGGAAACTCTGGATCTATTGTCATATCCTTATGTTATTAACAAAGTTGATATACGTTAAACCGGACACATCGCTTATTGAATAAGGTTCTGTCAAATTAACGTCAGATTTTTTGGTTTAACAGGAGTATAAAAAATTGTCAGATGGATAAAATGATAAAGGGCATTATCAAAATTTCTTAGAATTTGACAAATAGTGCTGAAGAGGAAGAGAATACAGAATGCATCACAGCTGAGAACAACCGTAATCAGTTCCATTACATAAGAATTGCGGCGAGAGAACGCCGAATGGAAAATGTTGTCAAATGATGTTAATCTAGATGAAGATAAAGACCAGAAAAACACTAACGAAAATGAAGCGAAATAGTGGGCATATAAAAAATAGATTATTAGATCTAAATGCATGGACTTCTTATCTGCGATATAAGACAATGCATTAGCCATTATTTGCCATGGCAATTTCTATTAGCTCATTGGTGGAAATACTATGCAGTATTAATTCTAAAAATTATTTTGCTCATTTTAGGGGATTATTAGTATGTCCTACAATTCTATCCCCTTTGGCTATTGAACAACACATACATTTTTGTTTGATACATGTACTAGACTGATTGTGTTCACATATGGCACACGTGCATATAACATCGTTTCTTTGACCGGTTACTTCACCCTTATTTTTTGTAATGTAGATCCAATAAATAATAAGTGAAATGCCTGTTAGCATTAAAATGAACGAAGGCACTATTACCCGTAAGGTCAATAACAATATACTAAATCCTATTATCACAATACCAGCAATTAGTGGCCAGATAACCATTCTGCTACCCATGTTACTCTTATTCTTATCATTTGTATCTCCCGAATCAGGGTTAATTTTGCTCAATGTACTTCATCAGCGATATTAACTATGTCGTTTTGATCTTTTGTTTTCTTTTTCTTCTTACGAATATTTCTCACCTGTTCAAGTATTTCCAATAATTTATCTTCAGAAACTTTAGAAATTTTTGAATCACATTCGATTCCCTCCGCATCCAATACTTGTTCAGTAGTTTCTATAATTTCATTTTTATTCTGTTGTTCTTCTTCAGTAAGCAAACTCAAACTCAGAAACCTTATGTAAGCGAAGTCACTCATACTATCTTATGGTTAAACCTAATTTATAACACATACCGTAAAATTTACAATCACGAGTTGAAGGCTTTATTATTTTGATATAGCAAGTTTTTAATCAATTTATACATTGATTTCTGAGAACATTTAACTAACCTCCGACTATGAAAAATAAATATGCTAATTACACAAACTTGAATACTGGTTATTATTATAATAGGTTTGACTGCCGTTATTTATTTTATTAATAACTTTCCTAGTTAGTCCTCATATCATAATCCCAATACTAATCAAGCATATTGGGATTAATGCTAATATAGATACGCTAGATAGGACATTACAAGACTAAATATATCTTCCAGTCTAGAATTACGGAGAATAAAATTTGAATTGATAGATGTTAACAAAAATTACTTATCCGCAAACAATTAAAGTAACTTTTCCTTGTTTATTTAGAATAATGAGTCTTTCTGATAGAATTGCTAATATAATAAATCAAAAGGTCAATAAAATAGTAGAAAGGCATGACGATCCCCCCGAGAAGCCCGGGATTATTCGACCGTAAAACAGACTGAAATGATGCAGAGATTAAGTTCTAAAATGGTTACTATAAATAGGTATCTGGTTCGGTGGTATGTGAAACAAATTTGACTTGTTTCATCACCCAAATGATCATTAGATCTACTAGGTAAAATATTATACAACTAAAAAGGTAGTCTTTCCTTTCTCAGTGTCGAAATAGCGCCCAATAGAGAAACGATAACAAGCGAATATGAGCAGAAATAATATAAAATATATAGCTGAAGTTGATTGATCAATATCGTTACTTTTAAGATAAATCATTTATTTCTTTGATCTTACTTCCCTTAGAACAGTTTCGTAATCTAAGTGGACTTTTTTTCTCATATAAGGGATTAATTTGTAATGTATTGAATAGTATTTCTGATCTTGTGTGAGAATTCCTTTAAGCAATAGTGATACCAGCCCCCCAGACATTTTTGAAATTGGAATATTCTTTTCTATTGAAACCTTGTTTCGCATTTTATGATATTCCTCTGGTGTAAAATAATTCTTATCAAGTTCTAAAACTAAAGGCCAAATAATATATTCCCACATTAATCTACGATTTTCAGTGGAAGTCGCATATTTTCCCTTTCGATTTGACTGGGTAATGGTCTTAGACTTATCTTTTCTATCGTCATTTTCTTGCTTTAGAAACATAAATATCATGACGTGCTCTCATGTAACACATAATGCAACAAGTTTTATAACGTCATCTATTTGGTAATTTCGTTGATTCTAATAGATGCATCTTATTCAATTAACTTAAGATACTGTTTTGATTTTGAAACAATGATAAGAAATATGATACTGATTTTATACATCGCTTGTAATGGACTTTGGAAGAAAAGAATTCACGTTCTATTACAATTATTACAAAGAAAATCAAAATAGACCCTTATAAAACGTAGATTCGGACAAGATCATGAGGACATCCACATGGCTCGTGACTGGGCCAATAACTTGAATCTTCTTTGAATTCTAATTACCATAAAGTTCTACATAATCCATACGGTTCCAGTGTCAAGTCTATATGAATCTATAAAATTCATTTTTCTTAGCAGGCCGTGACAAACGGAGGAGGTGATTTTTTTTGGGATTGTAAGAATCATTCACCATTTTTTAGTGAATTAGATAATTGAAATTATTTATCTCTAATTGTATATTAAAGTCGTAACTACAATATAGAGCTTGTTCGGTGGTTTCCGTTGTGCTAGCACTCCATAATTAGAATTCTATTAAAATAAGAATAACTAAGCTTTAAGGCTTCCGAATCTTCCTCTTAGCCACTAGACTATTTCTTACAATTGATATGGACAAGACTATGTAATCTTAATCAGCCATTATCGTAATGGGGCCCGGAGGGATGTAATTCAAAAGTGAATGAAATCCTTCAACTTTTGAGAAAACTCTCATAAAATTTTATAATTGTATGGTAAGGGTATAGTGGGATTAAGCTCCGTATGATGTAAGGGTTCGGATGTTTCGACTATGATTAACTGCTATAAATATGCGTTCTCTACTTTAATGCGGGCCATTAGGGATAATTCAAAAGTGAATGAATAGATTAAATGATAATTTAGTAACTTACAAAGACCCTTTGTAAAGTCTAGGTATGGATTTTCTATATTCTTTGGATGCTTTAATTAACTTGTCCTCTGTTTTTATAC
>WHSX01000158.1 GCA_009379865.1 Candidatus Nitrosocosmicus sp. | reverse complement strand
CGATTTATTTGCATATCATTATAACAGCAATATCATGTCTTAACTTTACAGAGCCTTAAAGCCCATATTATAGGATATATAAGAGATGTAAAGAAATTTGATAACTAATACCACCTGATTATAATAATATTAATTCTTCAGAAGCTAGGTATTTGTGAATCATAATCAAAGTACAAGTTGCACTCATTACCACTAGAATGAACTGCTACTACAGTACTAGAGAAACAAGTTTCAATAACAAAGGATAGTAAATAGTGGATTGCCCAGTCGTTACTACCAGACGATAATTATCTTGTTCATCTATTTCCATTGGATACTATCCTTTGTTATTTGTTTTTCATCCATCTACTATTTGACAATACCAATTTACCTGGTCACTTGACAAATGATATACATGTACCTGCTTCATACCATTCCTCTTGACTTTGAATGCAATTTGAGATCGTATTGACAACGTCTCAAATGAAAAAAAATAATAAAATGGATAGAAATTCATCCTTGATATGAATCCATACAGCATATTGATCGTATTATCCTTCTGTTAACAGAGTTACAATTATCAATCTAAACAAAAAAAGACGACACAAATTTACTTAATATCTTTTGTAAAAAAATACTAATTCAAAATAAAATGATAATATATGTATCTAAAATAACAATTTCCCTATCCAATTTAAAAGTCTTTGAACATGTCTTCTTTTAGGGCGTTTTTAAAAGTGTTCTCAAGTTCAGGATAACGTTGAGTAATCGGAAAACTATGCATTAAACATATAGATACATTTTATGCTTAAAATGGGGGAACATAAGATCTAAAGAAGTAGAACAACTAGTATTTCTAAATCGGGTCAAAGAAGATCCACTCCATTTCATGGGTCAACTATGAGGCTTTATTCTGATTGTTCAACTTATTCATGTATAGACTAAAAAAAATAAATCCGCCAAATCCTAATAAAATCATTCCCGCAAACATAAAAAACAAAAGATAGAAGGCACCCATTAACCAATAGACCGTAAAAATAAATCCCATAATGATAAAAAGGAAAGATAAAAAGTATAAGGCAATCGCTCCCAAGTTGCTTTTAAAATTGTCCCGTCTACTCATGTTGCAGTTTACTCTTTTTCTTATCTATTTTACCAGCTATTAACATTGCATCATTCATAGACTTTAGAAGATATTATCCTCATTTATTATTGAAAGAAAATTATGGGGTATTGTATATATGACCTTCAAATGAATCATAAAGTTTGTTAGTTTGATGAAAGTTCTGATCCACACATATTGCAATATTTCGAATGTTTAAGGTTTACAACTTTGCAATTTAGACATTTGATACCAAATCTATTTTCAAATTCCTTTTGAACTCTATCAGAAGCAATAGATTCCATGTTATTAGCAAATTCATCCATCATTGTTTTGCATATTGAACCAAGAAAAATTGATGTAAATGGATCAGCGGCCAGGTGATGTTTACCCCCCTCGCGTTTTTGTACATTTATTGAAATTTCAACAAACTCTCCCTCATGAAGACCTAAATGTTTAGTTGAATATAGTTTGTCAAGATTTGACTCTATTTTATGAAAGAAATAATATTCTTGAGGATTATTTTTCTTAAACCAATCAGTAAATTTTCTCCTTGATTCTTCACTGGGCATTTCACATATCATCTAGAAACGAAAATATTTAAAACATCAACTATTCGAACTCAATATTGGACATTAGTATAATTTTTCTCAAGTAATTATATGATTAATGATAGTTTTCGATTAATTATTTATTTTCGATTTAAAAAATTAGGCAACTATTGTCCTTTATTCTATCTTTCCAATTTCTAATTTTTGCTGGGGTATCTTCATCTCCTTCTTTATTGTTTTCTCTTGTTCTTCTCTCTGAGGTAATTCATATTCAAAGCACGGGTCTTATCTTAGAAAAGATCATTTATATAATCAGGCTTGCTTGAAAGAGAAAAAACAAGGTAATTTTAGTCTTAGACAGCTGGTAGAATTATCAAATCCATATCTTACAAGACGAACTATGAATTTTCAGAGTTCCAGATCTAGTACGATATTAAATTTGACTCCTGTTACCAATATTTGTATAAATATGAATCCAAAAGATCTGATGATAATTAATGTTACTATCATTGGAGGATTTTTTTTAAACCAAAAAGAAGGTCTTCAATAAATTAAACATCCCGAATATTTTCACCCAGGTTATTAAGTTTTTGCCCGCTTATAATTACCGAATCAAGCGACTTGATTTGTTTTTTGTCTTTGAATTTACCTTTCACAGATTCTGTTAGACCCATACTCAGTTGAAGGTTTGATCTTATTGTTCGATATCACTAATCAAAAAGAATGTAATGTATCCACATCAAACCAATATACAGTTGCTATTAGTTTGGATTTCTTGAATAGTTTAAAAAGTGTTGGTTAATTCAATTCTAATTAATTAACTAGAATGGCATTCATACGTATTCATTTTCGTTCTACTAATTTAGTAAAAAAATTAGCTTACTGTTTGTTACTGGTAATTTACTTGTCTAAGATCAATGAACTTTGTTATTATTTTTATATATAACATCGCTATTTACTATAGTAGTTGAATATCTCTGAACGAACTACACTTCGTAATCGAAAGACTGATTTGATATATGATATGGAAACTGCAGTGAGTTACGGAATTCGTTTTTTGGAGAATGTCAGTGAGAGACTCGACATTTGCGTGGATAAGAATGGACCTTCTTTAATCGTAAAATCCGATATTTATAAAAGTAATTATATTAAAGCAAGAAATCGAGGTGCAAAAATCAGATTCATCACAGAGATTACAAAAGATAATATCCAATACTGCAAAAAGCTAGGTGAAATTGTAAATGAACTAAGACATCTTGATGGAGTGAAGGGATCTGTATGTGTAAATGATTCGGAATTTTTAGGTATGTCAACTTGGCGTGAAACAAAACTTTTGAATCCTGTCATATACAGCAATGAAAGAGAAGTAATAGAACAACAACAATACATATTTGAAATGTTTTGGAAAAAGGCCGAACCTCTTACACAAAAACTAAGGGAAATAGAAGATGGAATTGTTCCCGAAGTCATGCAATCAAGGAATAGTCCTGTAGATATACAAAATAAAGTCTTTGATCTTTTAAAGTCTGCTGAATCTGAAATACTGGTAATAATGTCTACTTCAAAAGCATTTCATAGACAGGCTGAATCGGGTACTTTTCAGTTATTAAGGGAGTTAGGGGATACTAAACCATGGATAATTATTAAAATTCTAACCCCAAAAGATAATGAAATGGAGGGGCTGATAACAATACTAGATAAACCTAAATTTGTAATCCGATGCATTGAACCGCTATCTAAAGTGTCAATTTTGGTAATAGATAGAAAGCAGTCTCTTGTTGCGGAAACCAAAGACGATGCAAAACAAATCGTGTCAGAGGCGGTCGGATTTGTAACTTATTCAAATAGTGCGCCCACAGTACTATCCTATGTAGCAATATTTGATAGTATTTGGAAACAAACAGAGATCTATCAACAACTAAAAGATGCACATGAAAAACTAAAAATTCATGACAAAATGCAAAAGGAATTCATAAACATAGTGGCTCACGATTTAAGAACACCTCTTACTCCCATCATCGGACTAACTGAATATGTGAGAGATAAGACAAAAGATGTACATCATATGGAATTACTGGACAGAGTAGTAAAAGATGCAAAGAAATTATCCTATTTGAATGAAAAAATTTTGGACGTAACTAAATTTGAAAGCAAATTATTTAAACCAAATAAAGAGGTTTTTAGCCTTAATGAATTGATAGTGAACGTCATTAAAGAATTAGAACATATCTTGGATGTTACAAAGAAAATAAGATTTGAATACCATTTTGATGACAAATATCTAGTGGATGCGGATAGCAGAAGATTAGGACAAGTAATTTCTAATTTAGTTGATAATTCTATTAAATCAATTTCAGAACAAGATACCGGAAGCGGATTGATATCCATATCCACAAGTATTGAAAAGCTGAGTAATGCCATTACCACTGCTAGAGACGACTATTACCCCCAACATATGGTTATTGTCCGTATAAAAGACACAGGTATTGCATTAGATAATGAGATATTACCTAGATTGTTTACCAAATTTGCGACAAAGTCTTTTCAAGGTACAGGACTGGGATTATATTTATCAAAAAATATCATAGAAGCGCACGGAGGTAAAATCTGGGCTGAGAATAATAGTGACGGAATCGGAGCCACTATTACGTTTAGTTTGCCTTTAACAAATAAAATCATCTAAAATAGTTCTTTGATTCGTGTTTCTACATGAAAGTTTAAACAACCAATAATTCGCGACGGTTTTTACATGGAGAAATAATTATACTCTACAAATGATTATGATTAATCTTCGGTTTACTGATTTAAGTTTGTCTATAAATTCCTTGTAGCATCATCATAATTCTATGTTTATGACCTCAATACGACTTTCTAATTCCATATAAAAATAAAAGTTTTCTGTCAGAAGATGTACAAGGTAATGTTTAAAATATAAAATTATGCCCTATCATAATTATTATTATATCTTCATTGGCTGCCGATTGCCTTTATTCCTTTTCCTTGTTGAAATTATGACTTGGAGTTTAGTTCTTTTAATCATCCAGTAAATGTTTGAGAAATTTATTTTATACATATTTTATCACAAAATATCGATACATTCAAATGTATGATTTCTTTTATGTGACAAAAATTAGCAATATTTAGCAAATTATTCAAAAATATACATTAATTCCAGGAGCCATCATTTGGTCAATCTATGACTGCATTTTCTATTAATATGAAAGTAAACGAAGTACGAAAATTGTATAGGAAGGTGACGTGAAGTGAATGACATACGTGTCCAACCCCTTCAGAAATTATATGAAGAATATTATTTATTGAGAATAAAATCTTCCTTGGTTATTTATCATTTTTCACAATTCATAAAAACGAACAGGTTTTTGAATTAACCTATCAATTCGAGCCATCATAAAATCCATATGATCCTCATTAAAGTAACTATATATTAATCGCCGACAAAATCCATTTATTACCTATTACTTCAATCTTTCCAACATAAGGCAATGCTTTGGACATTTTAGCATTATGATTTTTATCTACCACTTTATGGTACATCTTATTTATGGTAGAAACCATTTGAGGGAACTATATAATCACAGGCCCGTAGGGATTTGATTTAAGATGAAAGAAGTCCATAGTCGACGAAAGTATTCGATCAAATACCAGAGGATTTGACATAGGAGGCTCACTAACGGGCATGAAGTTATTTTCACACTGTTGATGCCAGGTCAACCTGACATCTAAATTAATTTGATACCGTGTCTAAATTGCTATAAACCTGAAATTAACAAGCTTGTACTAACTGTCTACTAAAAATTATCATTTTTTGGCGCCCCATTATAAGATTTACAATTAGGACATTGCAATATTATGTCATGATAATTATATACCATTACATTTTCTGCTAAGACAAATCCACAATATCCACAAATGTGGGATTCTAGTGCGATCCCTTTGAACAAAATATCTTTATCATCCAAAGTAAATATTGTCTTCGTCTCTGTGTTTGGTGGCGATATGACTTGTAGTTTAACTATTTTAGTCATATGACATTCATTTACATTATCGGATTTAAGACATCCTTATTTTTCTTATAAAGAAAGATAATCAAACAATACTACTTCAATTATGATGATTTATTCTGACATTTAGATCTACCTAATTCTATCTATGCATACTTGTTGACATGATTGTTGTTTCTATAACAGGTTTAGTTATTACTCGCCCGTAGGGACCAATTTCCTCATTCTCTTGGGATTTTATCCGAAGGAAAAACAGATTGTATCCCAATGTAAAATCACGTCATGTTTAACAAATCCTTGGCTTCGTAGAAAGCCGATAATTCTTTTGATATATGATCAGCGAAAATTCCAAGTAATTCAAATTCAATAGGTGATAGAGTCTTTTTACTAAACATTGCAAGCACTCCTATAGGTTTTCCAGCATGAGTTATTGGATAACCTGCAAATGATCTCAGCTTTTCTTTTTCCGCCCATATAGGATACTTAATTCTTGGATCGTTTACCACATCATTTGTAATGACTGGTTTATTTCTCTTAACAATTGTGCCTATTTTACTGTTTAACTTTACCGATACTTTCGAAAACTCACCGTTGTTGTTTCTATATTTTCCTGAGCTGAATTTTAAGATAAGATTTATGCTATCTTTATCTAACAACCACATTCTTGCAAATGTGGCATCAAAATATTTGACCAAGCTGTCTACTGTGAGTTGAAGCTTTGTGTTCAAATTTTCTGATTTCCTTAGTGAATTTATTATTTTGTAAATTCTGAATTTCTTCTCGTTGGATTCTTGTTCGTCTAATATAGAATAAGGAGTTGCTTTTATGATTTTTGAATCATAAGTTCGATATTCTGAAACTAACTCTGTAAAGCGATTGATAAAATTATCACTTTCTAATTCATATTGTTCTATAGAATCAAAAACAAAATGACATATGAAATCAAAGTCCCCACTCATTCTAGCAGAAAACAAACAGAAATCTGAATTGTCAATGTATTTGTTTAATCTTTCCATGAGGTCAGAAGTATCTCTAGTAATTTTGAATTTTAATAGAATGGTTCTGCTTATTTTATCCGAAATAAGAGATGGATTAAAGATTGGCGAATATCCCAAAATAGTATTAGATTGCTCTAACCTTTTTAACCTATATCGTATGGCTCTCTCCGTTATTTTATGTTCCATTTGTCGAAGATGGTCTGCAATTTCAGCCACAGGTATACGAGCATTTTTACTTAAATCAGAAAGTATTACCTTATCAATTTCATCAATCATCTTTATGACAAACTAAGATATATTGATGTTTATTTCTATTTCGGAAAAAATAGAAAATCTAGTATCATGCCCATCAGAAAGACTCCATGAAATTATTTCCGTTTCAGAAATATTATGACATTATTATTTCAATGAAGAATATTACTCTGATTTACGTATAATATATCATGCAACTAGATTTGTTTGAAATTGAAAGAGTAATTGATGATATGGCAAAGGGATATGCGGCGCCATGTGCTACAACATGGTTTAAGGTAACAAACAACAAGAATCCTACAAAAGAAGAGTATAGAAAAAAGGTGGTGGAATTTATGAAACATTTCGAATATGTTTTGGCTAATCTGTATCCTTCAAATATGCTCTGTCGAATAACTAATTTGAATACAACCACATAGGCTGGTGTTGCACAC
>WHSX01000157.1 GCA_009379865.1 Candidatus Nitrosocosmicus sp. | reverse complement strand
GTAGCCTAATAAATTGCCAGGTCCTGAATGCTTCTTCATTTAATACAGGATCTTCCGATAACGGATAAACAATAGCTTCAGCATGATTTATTTTGAATGTATTTACATTTGCTTGACTTCCGTCAGGCAGAACCACCTTTGATCGCTCTTCCGAACTTTCTTTTGGATTAGGCAAAAATTTTCCCCAATCTACGAAAGGAGTAAACGTCAAAACTGTACCTGCGGCTGCAAGCAATTTTAAAAAATCTCTACGTGAAATCTTGCCTCCGTCAACTTTTGGAGGTTGTCGTTGAGACATTATATTCAAAAATGTGGAAAGATATCTTATAAATCTTTATTTAGATTTTGCATGTCAAACATCATGATTTGCATCACTAACTTATTAATTGGTCTTGTTTATTCCAAAAAAAGAAAACAGTGCTTAACTGTAGCAAGCTTTAAAATTGTTAAATCAAAGCAATTGTACAAAAAAAGATAAATGTTTGTGAATAAATCTCAATTACAATTACAATTACATAAATTTCAATTCACATCGAGTCTTATTCTAATAATTCCATTTCTAACAGAAACACTTGAAACACGGAGTATGGTATTCGCTGGATGTGGAACAAGTATATCATATCTCTTGTTAGTATCAATAATAAGTATGGATAAGGTGTTTATGGATTCATCAAAATTTGCTTGAATTTGAGAGTCACTCAAAGTAGTCCTATCTTCTACTATTACATCGATGAATTTCTCTCCGGTTATGATTTCCGGAATAATGGATTTTTCCAAATTATCTGTATTCATAGGTTTTGAATGGTCATTACTATTTGATGAGTCGTTTGAAAAAGAGGGTGGAGATATAGAAGACCTTCGTCGATAGTTTTGTGAAGGGTATTGCTTTTGTTTAAAAAACATATTCGAAAAGAACTTCCATCCAAAAGCTGTTCCCAAGCCGATAATGAATCCACCTATGTGAGCTAGATAAGCAACTCCGCCTGATTGACCGATGAATGCGAATACTAGCTGCATAATAAACCAAAATGGAATATATGCTATTGCAGGAATTCTGACGGTAGTTATAAAAAATGCAAATATGATAGTATGAATCTTGGCATGAGGAAAGAAAATTAGATAGGCACCTAAAACACCTGATATTGCTCCGGATGCGCCAATTGCGGGTATACCTCCTTCACCTGTAGCTACAGCGTAAATACTGTGCGCAAAAGCAGCCATAACCCCCCAAAAAAGATACAGCATCAAATACTTGAAATGACCAAAACGATCCTCTAAGTTATCACCAAAAACATAAAGAAAGAACATGTTACCCAAAAGATGTAATATGCTTCCATGCATGAACATTGAACTGAAAAGTGATCCCAGGTTTTGACCCGAAAGAACCAAATCTGGAATAGAACCATAATTGTAAAATAATGCAATAACTGCTGATCTATTTGAAAAGTTAGAAGTAACAATGACTTCATAAATGAAAATGACAACATTCATGCCAATCAGACCATAGTTTACATATGGCCGTCCATTTAATCGAGGAGTATCATCATGAATTGGGAACATAATTAAAGCAGATTGTCAATCATAAAACAGAAAAATATTTGTGTTTTTCATGTACCGAAAGGATTGAAATTAGGCATATCGCTATTCGTTTCACTATGAGCTTTTCTAATATGTCGTCTTAGCCGATCATCTTCTTCGAAGATCATGTCACAATATTTGCATTTCTTTTTATTATCATCTTTCTCACTTTTTTTATTTTTATCCTTTGTATTTTTTTTAGAAAATAATTTCACAATTATCTACAAAAAGAGGATATAAATTAAAGTTGCTATTAACATCTTTTACCAAGAATCTACCAGACTAGAATGAGGAAATGAGTGGAATTTGATTACTCCATTACTATCATAGTCAAAGTAGATTTCACCCCATTTAGCTTTCTTAGCTTCCATGTTATAGTTTCTTTCACTTTATCCATGCTTTCGCCTTCTACTAGAGCTACTATATCATAGACACCATAAACCTGATAAACATGCTTTACTAAATCTATTTTTTTTAATTCATTAACAATCGATTCCTCACTACCCAATTCTGCATTCATAAGGACAAAAGCTTCTGGCATATACCAGATTAGTACCTATAACAAATATAAAAATGTGATTTAGATGCAAATTTATTAGTTCAATGGTATTCGAGAATACTAGATTTCTGGACTTAATTTTGATTCATCAAATAATTTAGCCCTGCTCCATTCATAATCGAAAAAGTCCTCACACCACTCATGAAATGAGGTATCTTTGCTATAAAACATGATATTAAGATCAGGTTCCCCCTTTAGCGTCGGAAAGGATATACAGGATTCTTTTTCGTTAAAAATTGTCACCATGTTTGTTTTATCCATCATTCGACGTTCCACTATTCCTTTAGACACAAGATTTTTCCATCCAAGTTTTTTTAATAGTTCATTTCTTCCTTTGGGAATCACAACATCAGCCGGGAAGATATAACAGAATTTGACATTATTATTCACTCTTTCAGCAATAGTTTCTATTAAATCGATTGGAACCTGGGAAATAACTTCCTTGATATAGTCTTGAGAGTTGTGATAAACAGCCTTCCAACGTTGAAGAACAGCCATTACACCCACGACCACTTCACAATTGTTCAAAGAACCAATTCTCTGAATGAATTTTAATGGTAGGTTACTAAGTGTATGTTCTTGGAAATAGTCTTTGTGCTTAAATGGGAAGTTAAAGTTTGGAATAAGAGAAACAATAATCTCGCCGTACGGAGTTAATAATAATTCGCCTTCTCCCGTTTTTTTCACAAGTTTTGAATCAATTAGTCGGTTAATATTACGATGGGATTCCTGCATAGTGGCGTTTAGATCCGTTGCCAGCTGAGATAGCCGATATGGTTTTATGGATAATTTCATGAGCATGAATATTCGCAGGTCACCTGCAAGTTCAAAGAAAACTGATTGAAAGTCATCGTCGGCCTGGCTGAGCATACGTTAAATTGAGAGAACTGGAATTTAAACTTGATAATTTAAATGAAGTAAACCTACGTAAAGTATAAAACAAAACGTTTTAATTGGTTTTGCTAATGATAAAATTTGAAGTGCCCGGGTAGTATAGAAATGCATTAAATGCATTGTAAAGTCCGGTCCAGTATGGGGGACTGTCACTCCCTTGACCCGGGTCCGAATCCCGGCCCGGGCGCTTTATATGATTCTTGTTTCCGCCTCGGGGTTTATCCTCATCATTAATAGTAAGGTTCTTGATAATAGGACGCTTGTAAAAGGTCGATGTTAAATTAATAATTTTGATAGTACCGCAAATAGAAGCTTTTTGAATTCAAGTGGTATCAATAGTTAAGTAATATTTAACAATAGTATCAATGGACTACACTAGAGGAACTTTGTTACGGGTATCAAATGTTTTTAGGGTTTACTAAAAATATTCTTCTGTGGAAAATTAAGATTAGAGAATACTGATGACAGGATGACAGGATATTTACAAATAGCCAAATAATGACCAAAATTAATTTTGGTCAATTCTTTAATATTGGATTTGGTTTTAGGATGGAATGGACGGATTCTTTTTATCCTGCTTGGTATACCACCCGTAGAGCGAAACAGCCCATCCAACAATAACTAACATAACAGATACAACTTCTGTGTCTACCATCGGATTTCGGAATTCTATTTCATTAGGAGGAGATTGTATATTATAATCCGTATCAGGTATAGCTTCTTGAATTACAGTAGGAGCTGTCATCGATATTCCTATTACCCCTATCACTACCATGATTAAACCAGCTATTAATATTGGTTTATAACTGACCATGCAAAGAACTACATTTTTTCCTATATAAATATAACTCTATTTTAATGGAGCTAGTTAAAAAAAGTCTTTGGACCATATTCGAGCTAGTTTATATCCACTTCTCAATGATCCATTAACAACAAAATATAGAAACTACAATAAATATTAGTTAATTGCTCTTTCTCGCCTAGCAAAAATAATAGGAAAATATTTTGATGATATTAGAAAAGTAAACCGGATTATTTCATTTCCAACATGTACATTGTTTTCAGAAGATTCATCCGATTTTAATCTCCACAGATTGAATGAGAAATATTTTTAAAGTTATTCGATATCATGTGTAATTGCAGTTGGCAAAAAAGGCACCAACATTTGACTCAAAGCAGTCAAACTATATCATAATCGGATTCCTAAAATCACTAAATGCAGTAAACACCTCCGTTAATTAAGTATTTTATCAAACCAATAACTGACAATATCATACTTTGAACCTCTTTGATTTCAAAAATATGATCTAGTCCATTTTAACGTAAATCAATTACCAAAATCTACAGTTACTTTCTTATGACATTTTTCTATTTTTTGACATAAGATTAATCTTGAAAGATTGATGGAAACATCAAAATGTAAAACAATACTATACAAGATATTAGTAGTTATTTGAGTAACATCACATAGCAAAATTTTTTTGATATTATGTTTTTTACTACTGAAATTATAGTAATTCATAGTATAATTAAACCGCATGTGTAGACAGCTGACACATTCTCTATGACACTTTTACTATTATTTTTTCTAGGGATCACATTTTTCAATAATTTCAAAGTTTATTTATTGTTCTTGTATTATGGTGTCTATGGAAAATAATGATGAGAAAAATGGTGAAACATTGGATAGCGACAAATTAAAAAAAGAAATGCTTAAACCTATAACCAAATCAAAAACTGAAGTAGACGAAGAATTAAAGGAGTTAGAAGTAGAAAGTTCGGGTGGTGGAAAAGACGGTGGAGGAGGGTAGGAAAATCAGGTCTACTAATGAAATGAGAAGATGTAGAGGATGATCATTGTCGTATAGTGGGCATCATCTTTCTCCTAACAAACCTATTGTTTTTCTTATTTTGAATTGAGTTTGTCAATACCATTTCAGTAATTCCTGCATTTTCAAAACTGGACAACTTTTTAACTCCTTCATACTCGTTTGTGATCCAAAACATTCACTTTTTCAATAAATCGGCTTCTAGAATATCCATTGCCTTCTATTTTTCTGATTATTTATTTCCACCTCATAAAATGCCTTATTCATTGAACCTCACTAACATCTGACTTTGTTTAGTGCTTTCTCTTCATCACAGGATGCTGAAATAAATGACATCTTTTCTTCTTCAGTTTCTTTTCCCATTTCTTCTATCATAGAATTCAATTCCCATTTTGATATCCCCTCAAAAGCAGATTTCCAAACATCCTTTATTTTAGCCTAGTTTGTCTCATTAGATATGAATCCATTTTTTTTCTTCTCCAGCCAGTCTCACAGATTGCGGGTCTGATGCAACGATGTAGATAGGAATTACGCAATTAGGTTTGTTGTACGAACGGGAATCTTTGATCCAATTTAAATTTAAACCCTATTTTATGAACAATCCACTTAATGGTAGCAACAATATTAGTTTCTGATTTGTTTATTTGGTCGTCTGTTTACTAAATCAACGGCTAATTCATTTAGCTTAGATAATTTAAATGGTTTAATCAATAATTTAATGTTTTTAGCAACGAATTTTTTCTCACTATTAAAAGATTGTTTAACTGAATCATACGCCGAAATGATTAGAATCGACGCATATGGATACTTTCCAAAAATCTCATTTGCCGCTTCAAGTCCGTTTTTACCATCTGGAAGTTTGTAATCCAATATAACAAGATCGGGCTTAAACTCTTCATAGTCACCCAGAACATTTGAAGCGGTGGTGTTTGTAACAGAAATGTGATATCCCTTGTTTATCAGAAAATCTTTATAAAGGTTTAACAAATCCTGCTCATCTTCAATGATCATTATCTTTATCACTTCTGTAAGATATCAAGTACAACATACATTAATAAATTCTAATGTTTATGTTTTACAGATATATCCTAATCGCAGATTTGGTTTACATAGGTAAGATTAAGAATATTTATCCATCAATTCACATCTTAATTGATTCCATAATTTTGTCAGCCATTAATAGGATCACATGTTTACCATTCATTTCTGACTAACATTTCAGGTGGAAATCACATATCAGAAAATTATGAATACATCATATGATCCCGATAAAAACGAGGTATTCTCGCCAAAATGCGGATTCAGAATTAAACATATAGGTTTTGATGATTTCTTACAATTTCTACCTATTGTTTATAATTAGAGGCTTCTTGTTCAGAGACGGTAAAATGCAAATTATGTCCATCGAAATTAGAAACTAATATTTTAGGTATCATAAATCTAGTTTTGTCCACTACACCTCTTTCTGCAATAACATAGTCTTCACTAATTTCTTGGACCTCTCCTAAATCATAATCATTAATCCCTCTCGCTTCCTTCTTAATTACATCTGACCAGTTTATATTCAGATTACCCGACATACAATGTCATATAAAACAAGTTTTAAATAGATCATATGATTGGATAACTGTTTTTTAAATATTTCGGATGAAAGTAAATCAATACTCAGATGGCGAGTCATATTTTTGCATATACCTCCAGATCAAATTAACTAGAAATACCGTCGGTGCAGAGATCTAAAGATAATAAAGTAATGAAATAAAGAATTCTATTTACGCCTATATTGGGCTATCGTCGACTATTAATACAGATCCTAAATAATTCAGAAGGGGAATTCTGCAATAATAACAACATGATAATACCCACAATAATTCAAACAATATTCCATGACGTGATTCTCGAGATGCACTAACCTAATTATTAGGATAGTCAAGATCGAAAATGACTTTGATATCCTATTATTTGGGAGGCATTTTCGACTCAGCTAGGCAAGACTTAGATATTCAGCAATAAATATAATAACTTCAGATACAATAATAGATTGATTGAACACAGAAAAAGAAAGTAATGTTCCTACACCTGCTGCCTCGAAATCTGTGGAATATGTTCTTTTAGATGGGTTTATAAACGAATTATGGGAAGTCGACTATGAAAACGGAATTGCTTTAAATGTCACAGAGATAATAAAACCAGAATTGGCAGGAAACATAATAAAGTATTCCGGCAAGATCGAAGATTTCCTATCAAATGAAAGAGGTTTCAAGAAATTTCACTTTCATGAATCCGTCAACTTTCCTATGCGAGTACATTTTGAGACTTTAAAATAAAGTAACATTAATCATTATCTATTTAAAATATTGCAAAATAGTTATACTACGTATTAAATATTTAATGTATAGCAAAAAGACTGATGATTGTATTATATAAAGTTTTTATCCTACTAAAAAATAGACAGTTTTTGAAAATTATGATATTCCCAAAAAAGGGATGATTATTGTCCAAATGGTGCTTGCAATTCAGCTCCACCATATGTACCTGCTGCGT
>WHSX01000156.1 GCA_009379865.1 Candidatus Nitrosocosmicus sp. | reverse complement strand
TTAAGGTAAAATATTCGAGGGAGCCATTAGAGGAACAATGACACTTCTTATGTCTGACAACAAAGAATGCAATTTTTCCTCTATTTTGCCAGGGAAGGTATCTATCATAATTATTCAGATTCAACAAATATTAAGAACTTAATCTTTATTGGTTAGGAAAATTCCAAAGTAAATGTACTTGGAACCCTTCTACCACTATAATGATGCAGTTTCTTTGACAATATTTATTCTACAAATAAGCACCCTCTTTTGGCTAGTATACTTTGTAATTGATTCCATTAGATCAATTACAAAAGTACCAAAACTACTACCTGTTACGCGTATGCTTATTTTCGATTTTCCTTTGGTGAGCATAATCCTTCCAGCTAGAAATGAAGGAAAATATATTGAAAAATGTCTAAAAAGTTTACTAAGTCAAGATTATCCTAATTGTGAAATAATCGCTATTAATGACTCCTCTTCGGATAAGACAGGAGAAATAATTAAAAAGTATAGTATTAACCATAGTAAAGTAATCTATGTTGAAACACCTCCAATACCACCTGGGTGGACAGGTAAGAATTGGGCATGTTATCAGGGTTATCTTAAATCAAGGGGAAACCTTTTTCTTTTCACTGACGCGGATAGTACAATTTCTTCTTCAACCTTGTTATTAGCAGTTAATCAATTATTATCGGAGAAACTCGATTCTCTTACTGCAATTCCTAAAACTTTAGCAAATGATTTCTGGACTAAAGTTACTTTACCAATACTCTGGACATTTTCAGTAGTTAGATTTTCTGTGATAAAAGCAAATAATCCTGGAACAAGAAATGGATTTTTCTATGGTAGCTTTTTTATAATAACTAGACTAGCATACGAAATGGTGGGTACTCACAAATCCGTAAGAGACGAAATAGCAGAAGATGCCGAATTAGGAAGAAAGGTTAAAGAACAAGGATATAGGCTTAGAGTGGTCCACGGCGAAAAATACATTCAAGCACTATGGTCAAGAAATCCATTAGATTTATGGCATAGCCTGGTAAGAATTATGATCCCATTATATCATCATCAGAAAAAGAAAGCGTTTATGCTAATGGTTGCACCTTTTATTCTATTAATCCTACCTTTGATCATATTACCATCAGTAATCATCATTGCCGGACATGAAAAAGATATTTTTGAAGGTTTAACTATGTTATTTTTAGCAATCGCGTCTATTCTATTAATAGTAACAAACAATATTTTACAATCAAGATATGTCTTGTTTCAAAATTTAATTTATTCATTGGCCTTTCCTCTCTCTGGTACCTTTATGCTGATTGCTTTTGTCTCATCATTAGTTAAGTCAAAACAGAGACATGTAATTAGTTGGCGAGATAGGACATATTCAATCAGAAGGGAAAGCAACAACAATATCACTACAGGGTAGTTTTGAAAGGTGATGTATATTATATGCTCTCCCGCCCATTGTTATTCCGACCTGTTACAAATTACAGAATAAAACAGGGCTGAAGAATAATCTGTTGTTGGGAGTTCTACTTATCTCCTTTGATTCACTAAAGTAATTTTTATCTGATATTAAAGGGATTGCCATTTAAATGGTTTTTTTATCAACCTGCAGAGTTACAACATCACTCATTCACTCATGTTGTCTGATGGTCGTGATTGTTCTACAATACCCATGGTTTTAAGAAGCAGGTGCGACTGCACGGCTCAGCGGACTTGGCCGATATTCTTCTAATCATTATTTTGTTGTTCTTGTTTCGGATATTGCATTTAGCCCGATATTCTATAGATTGTTAAAAACTATCATGTATATTTTTTGACAGACTAGTTTGGATACAATATTAAAAGCAACCCTTAAGCGTCAAATTCCTTATCTTATAGGAGGTACAATAACTGGCATTATAATGACATATTATTACGGTTTTCTATTTGCTATTGTGGTGAATAGTATTATCTGGTTTATAATTTCGATGGTTGTCAATAAATTCTACTGGCATTATACTGGTTTCAGAGATGAAATGTTTCTATTCAAGAAATATATACTTGACAGAAACAAAACTAGAACCAGATAATTTAAATTTCGACTACCAAGAAGAATAGTCATGGCATTATGAATACCAATTCAATTTTAGTGAGCGGTGCTAGAATGCTCCTTTAATTCTTGTCGTGAGTCAAAAGTCTGTCCACATTTTTCACATGAAAATGTTGCCTCTACATTTGTAGAACTTTCGTCTGAATTTTTTCCACCATCTACTTCAAAATTGCTCATAATATACTACCGGACTGCAAATTTTATTAAGATCTAATTTCCCTTCAAAGCACAAGGGTCGAATTATCATGACTAGACATTTTAGTTCATTATTAAATCATTGGAGTATTTAATTTGCTTCAAACTTCGATTGACGACTACAGAAAGAATTGCCTATGACGAATTCTTTGTCCATATCTATCAAACATCAGGAAACTGTCAAAGGAGGAGGCGACCGTAATACTAAAGGACTGGTCAGCAAAGTATGACAAAATAAGAAGGTTGGATTGTAATCCTCAAAGAGAAGTTAGCAGTAGGTTAAGGAGTGTTGATCCATTCCCGCCGTCATCTAAAGAATCAATAAAAAAGGAACAGCCTGATTTCTATAATATACTAGTAAGATATGAAATAATCAAAGTCTTAATCATTTCGTGTGAATAGTCGCGCCGGCGTTAGGCGGCCCATGACAATCGTATGTTGTTTTCGCTATCGTCCAACTCGTTTTGACTATTTTTTCTCATTTTATCAAATGTAGTGAGATATTCTAATATTTCTAAAAAGATTTAACAATTATACTGAAAATTAGAAGATCATCCAAAGTCTTTTCTCTTTAGACTACATGACAAAAAAATATACACACCAGAGAGATTATTTTATATTTTCAAGTTCTTTGGAACACTTATCACAGACCGTCTCATCTTCTTTTGAAGTAAATAATTTGCCACACGACGAACATTTTATTGTATGTGCTTCATACATAACTTTATAACATTTGCAACAAATTATTAAAACAATTACTTTTTTGTATTTGTCATTTACATAAAGAAATTAAAAAAAGTGTAAACATGTTTCGTGGCGTAGACCAAACTACTAAAGCTTTGATTACAATAATAGGACGCTAATTTGATTGGGTGTTTTCTAACTTCACATGAATCTCAGCAATACCTTATTAGAAAATATGTTCTAAATTAATTTTCTAAAACATTTACCTCAATATCTCTACTACCTTTTTAGCTGCCATGAAAGCGGATGCAGGATTCTGTCCTGTTATTATCTTTCCGTCACTAACTACAAATGGTTTGAAGTTTTCAGTTTTTTCAAAATTACCTCCCAATTCTTTTAGTCGATCTTCTAATGAAAAAGGAACAGTCTTTTCTAGTTTCACCGTTTCCTCCTCACTATTTGTAAATCCAGTTACTCTTTTGTTTCTTAATATAGAATTTCCATTTTTGTCTGTTGCCTGTAATAATCCAGCAGGTCCATGACAAACAGCGGAAATAACTTTTTTGTCATTGTAAAAATCTTCTACTATTTTCTTTAAATCTTTGTCTTGAGATAAATCCCACATAGGTCCATGACCACCAGGTAAAAATAACGTATCATAGTCACCAGGATAGATGTCAGACAGGAGTTTAGTATTCTCTAATTTCTCTGTGGCATTTTTGTCATTTTGAAGACGTTTAGTATATTCAGTTTGATTTTCAGGTTGTAAACTCTTTGGATCAACAGGCGGTTTTCCACCCTTTGGGGATGCGATAGTAACTTCAAACTCATTGTCTGCAAATTCATAGTAAGGACTGGCAAATTCTTCAAGCCAGTATCCGGTTTTATCTCCTGTATTTCCTAATTGATCATGAGAAGGTAAAACGAAAAGGACTTTTTTCATGTTTTTTGATGTCTGACAAACTATAAAACGCTCATAGTGAAGTAATAATAGTTTAGACGACTTGATTTGATATTTATGATTTAGGATCAATAGTACCTAGATATTTTTTCTTCCATTGTAACTAAATTATTTTTTTCCAACACGTGTATATGATGCGGTATATCTTTGTAGTCAATTTTGATTATATCGGATAATCGGTTGATATTGTATGGTTGCTCGATTAGCAATTCTATTATGGATATCCTATTCATACAGACCAAATGCTCTAAGCTATATTGAATGAGAAGCAAATATCGTAGCGCCGCCCTAAAAGGCGGCGCATGAATATCATATGCATCTGACTTGATCAAAGTAGTTAATCTCTTAAACTCCGGACAGAAATACAATATATACAAAATGTGATTATCTAGGCCCTTCTATTTCTAAATTCTATAGACGTGCTAATGTGTAAAATAGTCCACAGATGTTGATAAATAGATGTAAAAACTCAGAATAATACCACGTTAACCTTAGTTGCTATTGTTATCTTAACAATGGCTGTGGATTGCTTTTGTTCTTTTTCCTTAACGGAATGACGACTTCGAGTTTTATTTTCTTTGTCAATACCATACAATCCAGATGATTTATTTTATATACGTTTGTATATAATATATTCTAACTTTTAGAAGTAAGATTTTTTTCCTTATAAAATTTAGAAATAATATTGAAATTATGTAAAAATTTTATATGATTTATTTTAATTATACTATAGCAGTTATAATGAGAGTGAATGATACATTCTTTATGAAAATCCACACCATTCAATTGACTCTTCCCCCAATGAAAATACCTTTTGGTCGAATGGTTTGCTTAAGAATTCGTTAGTTGTATACACCAGTAAATAACTCTCTAGTAAATTCGAATAAGACATCATTCTAATGGAGATTCAAATAAAAATTTTTCAAAAGATTACTCATCTTATTGTAATTTTATATTCAACCTAAATTATCTCATAAGAACTATTTATTAGTAACAGTCCTTATCCGTGGGGTTTCGTGCCGATATCGGTTCTTAAAAAGAGATTCTAATATATATGGAGAACAAAACTAAATTTAAAGATTTCTAAGGTTAGTTGCCTATTTATTTTTTTTAGTTTCATCTCTTATTTGTCTCACTTTCTCTATTGGCTTGTCCTTTGGATCCTCAAAACCCCAATCTATAACTTTTGATACAAATAAAGCAGGACAGGATTTGTCATCCATACAGCCCATATTGATGATAGCTGTTGCATTTCGCATCATATCTTCTGTCAAATCTTTAGGCTTTTGTTTGCTAATATCTATTCCAACTTCTTTCATAACCTCTACTGCAATTGGATTGATTTGAGAAGTAGGAACTGTACCAGCACTTATAGTTTGGTAGCCTTATGGGCATACTTTCTGATAAAGCCTTCTGCCATTTGACTTCTTCCAGCATTTTGGATGCAAACAAAGAGAACAGTTGTTGTTGGATTATCATGATCTTGTTTGCCAAATGAAAATTTCATCTAAATCACTTCTTTCGCTAATCTTTTTACTCTTTAACAGCCTTAATAGAAATACTAGTGATTTGTCTTATTCCTTTACCTTCTTTGTCTTCCTCTAACTCCATATACAATTTCTCATCAAGTATCTCAATGTTGGCAAATCCAGCTTTTTTAATGCTATCTATGTAATTTTCTTTAGTTAGTGCACCATCTATACAACTGCACCAGTTCTCCATACTAACAAAATCTGCATCTATTTCTTTAGAGGTGACCAAATCTGATATAACCATTCTTCCTTTTCCTTCTGGTTTAAGGATTCGGTAAATTTCTCTAAAAGTATTTTCCTTATTTGTTGTCAGATTAATAACGCAGTTACTTATAACTAGATCAACATAATTATCCTCAACTGGTATTTCTTGTTCAATATCACCCTGTCTAAACTCAACATTTCTATACCCATGTTTTTTGGCGTTTTCTCTTGCTTTTTTGAGCATGTCCTCTGTCATGTCGATTCCAATGACCTTTCCCCTTTCCTTCACTAAATTGGCTGCAAGAAATACATCTATACCTGCTCCCGAACCTAAATCAACAACGATATTGCCTTCATTTATACTTGCAAATTGAGTAGGATTGCCGTACCCTACACCCAATACAGAGTTTTCAGGAATCAGCTTCAATTTGTCAATATCATATCCAACAGCTTTTGATGATTCAAATGGAGAAAACAGGCTCTCAGATGATGTGCCACGGCAATCGCTAGAAGGCACACAGTAAGAATTAGAATTACCATCAATAGCAATCTTTCCATATTGCTCCTTGATCTTTTCTTTTAAACGTAATTGTTTATCCATAGGTATAAATTTACTAAGGAAACTATTTAAGATAGTAAGAGAAATTTGGTAAAGTAAGTGAAATTAGAGAAACTATTAGGAGAAAGGCTTCTTGCTCCAAATAAAGGAAAAGATTCTATGAAATTACCCATTCTTGATAACGACATAACCAATGGATGTAATTTTTATGGATATAGTATTGAAAGTTTAATGAAAGAAACATCCGAGTTGAGAAATATTATTACCAAAAGAGGTGCTCTAGAGATCTTGATACCCCTCTGTTGTTCCACTGATCCGGTAAGATATTCGACATTCAAAAACTCTATGGAAGGCTTTAGTAGCAAAACGCTTACTACGCGGTTAAGAGAGCTGGAAAAAAATGGAATTTTAAATAGACAATATTTCAATGAGATCCCTCCTAGAGTTGAATATCGTCTTACTCCTAAAGGTCAAGAACTTGTAGAATCTATAATTAATTTGCTTCAATGGATGAGAAAATGGTCAAACAAATAATCAGTTATAAATTAGAAAAGTAATTTGTTTCTTATTGTCTTTATTATCTCATAATTCCATCTAACTAATAGTAACGGTCCTCATACATGGGGATACGATTTAAGGTTGAATATAATCTAACGCATGGTAATGTGAAATCAGATATAAAGTATTATTGATTTTAGTTAGGTTATTTAGCATATATATAAAATAAAAAGTGAATTAATTATTGTTATTGTTGATTTCTAATTATACTTACATTCTTACGAATTCGTGTCATTCTGTTCATCATTAACATTCACCTCTCCATCGTTTTCTTCAGATTGTGTAAAGTCATTATTCTGTTCCTTATTGGCAACATCGTCACCTTCAAAAGTTTCAGAGGAGGATACCTGTTCGGTAAATATCTGTTAAGGAGGAACATTTTCGTTAATACCGTTTGGATTCTGTTGTGTTAGCGGTTGAGTTTGCTCAATGACACCGGGCGGTATTCGTTCGCTAAATGGAGGCTTTGGTGGTGGCAGTGGATTTGGATCCTGCTCAAACATCTGAACGTAACGTTCACCACAGTTATGGAGAGGAGCAGTGGGATCCTGTCCACCGGGGCCAACTTCACAGTCGGTACAGTAGATAACTGAGCCTGGGTCATAATTGACAACAAATAAAGCTAGTCTAATGGAGTATCATGT
>WHSX01000155.1 GCA_009379865.1 Candidatus Nitrosocosmicus sp. | reverse complement strand
TCATAATTTATGCTGAAGTATCATTGTCTTGTTATCCCATGGTGGACTATCAAAGAAACAATTGTCATCCAAATCATTCACTGCTATACATACAACATAACAGATTTTTTTACTTTAGCCAAATTGATGTATTTAGAGACCTGCATGGTGAGATTCTTCTCATCCACTAGATTTATACTTGTAATATGTGTTACTAATATTTAAACAATGAATCTAATTGACATCCAGCTCAAATCTGATTGATCATTAAATTGTATCAGAATCCTGCCCCTGTTAGGAACTTAATCCCTATGGATGAGCAATGTTGCTAATCTATTGTCCTTCTTATTTCAATCAAAGGAGAAAGTATTCTAAAATTAAAAAACTTGAAAACCACGTCCAACAAACATTTTGAGAAGGTTACACGTATGAATCCAAAGAGTATGTTGTTGGTTTGAAGTAGACGTGCAAATGAGCACAATGCAATTGTCTGCTTTTACTGGTCGTGGAACTAGTAAATATAACTTGGCCGTATATTTTTATAATATCTTGCATGCCTTATTCATTCTTCGCAATATTTTCCCCAGCTATTATCAAAAATTTTTTATAAGAAACTTGAGTACTTTTATCCTCATGTTTTAAATGTTTTTACGAAGTCGTCCAGTGTATTTTATTATGTGGTTTGATAGGTCTTATAATTTCATCATCATTTCATGAACTGTTAGAAAATTCATAGTTGTTTTTTAATAATTTTGGTATCTGCTAGGTCTTTTATAACTTGTTAATTAAAGGTTATTACTAATATGTCTAGCAGTGATAAAAACAAAACAGAATCTCCTGATATAATTGAAGAAATTATTCCTGGTAAGAATAATGATTACAATGATAAATCCATCAATCAAAACAATAATAATAATCAGCAATCATCTATTGAGAATTATGATGAAGAAGAATCCGCCCAGGTTGTCATCGAGGCCTCAGAAGAATCTATAAAAACCCTAGAGAGGAATACCGATAAAGCACTGAATCAAATTCCTCGTTACTCCAAAGCAATTACTAATAACCAGGAACAAACGACTCAAGCGACTAAGGTAATAGCAGAAAACTATTTAGAATACCAAATACAGGCCTTTAATTCATTTCAATCAGTATTTATGACGTATTATGAAAATGTTCGCAATCAATTCTGGAACAACCAGGAATTCTTTAAAAGAATACCTGAGACATATTCAAGGGTTGTTAGTATGTATACAGAAAACGCCATTATATTCAATAGAATTCTTAATGACATGATATTTTCTAATATGAACTATTTCATAAATGCAATCAACGAAGCAAAGGAACAATCAAAGCATCTTACTAAAATAGGAAAAAGAAATGTGAGTGCATATGAGGGAATTAGAGAAGATAATAATACCTCTTTTCCTTATCCAACATCATCTGTAAATCAAAACAAAATGAGTAAGGTCGAAGTAGATAATGGAAGAAATTCAGACGAAAATTCAACAAATGTAAAGGCAACATTTTCTTGTGAAAAATGTGGACAAATTTTTGACTCAAGGCAAGATTTAAAGGAACACTCGAGCACCACACACTAATTTAATTGTTAATTCTGATATATTTATAGTCGGTAAGAATACTCTGCGATTATTGAAATCTTTTAATATCTAATTAGATTTTGATTCATAATTGATCTAGATTCTTGAAGGATTGATACATTCTTGAAGTTCGCCATGGCCCATGGTAAGGAAAGATACTTCTCAGGAATATGCAAATTAAGAAATAATGTTTTGAAATAAATCAGAAAAAATATATTGAAAAATAAGGGTGACTTCCTTCTTCAGGACAGCAATTCCATATTGTCCTGATTATGAACTTCCGATAAGATGGTCTTATTATAGTATATTAAATCAAAATCAATGTAAAGTGAATAATTTTTATAGATGAAGGCAAAAAACGCGTATATAATTCCCGTGGCTAAGGAAATGTTGCAAAGAATAGATAGATCGTCATCTCCCGCTCATATCGGTAAGCTTCGAAATTCAGTGGATTTTATTGCTCCTAAGGGTACGTCTGTTCTTGCTGCAGCAGACGGTATAGTAACTTTCATCAATGACGATTCGAATGTAGGGGGACCAGATGCATCATATTGGTTATATACCAATTTCATTATAATCCGTCATTCAAATGGAGAATTTTCTAGATATGACCACCTTGATTACAAGAGTTCGAAGGTCAAATTAAACCAGAAGGTTAAGGTTGGTGAAGAGATATCCAAAGTTGGAATGACCGGTTTTACATATCTCCCACATCTACACTTTCAAGTATTTATTATTACAGGATATAATATTTGGACGGACTTTGAGACGATAGAAATCGATAATTTTAAAAATATTATGTAAATCAGTTCTAAGAAATTAGATTGCATAGTATAAATTATTTAATAATAATTCTAGACTAAAGTAAAATTTTCATACTCTTTCCAAAGTATCTGTTTTATGTTAACATAGGGATGTTCGCCATGGGAGTTTATACAATTCTTGGGTTAATTCTATTACATCGGAGAAGGCAAATTATTATCTGACTCGTTAGAGTTATTTGCTCCTGTATTGGTTCCATTTAACATTTCGCCTGTTGTCATTGTTGGATTATTAGGATATGTTAGATTTGAAGAGTTTTCTAATGTCAATTGAGCTGCTCCTTGATGAAACATCTCGTCATTAAAAAATAATACTGTCAGAGCGGAAATTCCAACCAATATTAAAAGAATAAGTCTAAACATGTTATTAATATGCTATAATAATGTTAATAACTCCAAAACAACTTATAAAATCCTACAAATCTGGCTGGGGTTGATCGGATTTCGTCGTGGAATTCTATATTAATCCACTATCTAATAAGTTGCAAAAAATACAAATTCCTTATTTCTGAAAATTATTCCACGAATCCAATAAATATTCGGGTCTCATAGTGGACTTAATACATCAGGGTTGGCTCAATTTGGTTTGACATAGCATCTTTGGACTCGAATTTATTGAAAGAACTAAGTAAATATGCGAAAGAAATTTAAAAGAAAGATATGTTAAGACTTCTATTAATATCGATATTTTAGTAGTTTTAATAGTTTTATGAAAATAATAACTTGATGGATAAAAATTCAGACATTTCTCTGTCAGATTTGAGTGTTGAAAAGAAAAGTGGTAAGCGAGAAAAATTTAGTACTGAAAAACTCCTAACAGGAATAAGTAGAGCTGGAACTCCATTTTTGATAGCTAAGGATATTTCAGAATCAATCGCCAATAAACTTGCACAGAATCCTCCAATTGATAACTTCATTTATTCGAACAAGTTAAGAGAATACATTACAGAGGAGCTTAGACAAAGAAACCAAAATAAAATACCTATGTGACTGTCAACATTCCTGACTAGCTAAAATTATAAAAATATAACTAAAGGTGAAATATTGTGACAATTATTGCCATTCTACTTCTGACCAACTGATTTGGTTAACTACCTCTATACAAACATATCCTAAGTGTGACTAATAGACGATACATTTCTGGATGCAACATACAACTTAAACGATATCTACTGTTAAGTTTGTTCTCCTTAGATTTTCTTAGCCTCATTTTTTTGAATCAGACTTTAATAATTTCATCGATATTAATTCAGCCACTGCTTTTTGAGCTGCCCGTTCTAAGCGTAATACTTTACCCATTTCTTTAGATATTTTCGATATTTCCTTTATTATTGCCAATGAAATCCTATTTGTATAAAAACAAATAATTCGAATAATATTTCATTGATCTTGACTGTTTTATATCGAATTCAATACCTCGGATTTCGTAAGAAAAAACACATATGTAATAATTGCAAATTATTGCTGTAAGTGTCTGCTTGTGTAGGTTAGAATAATTGATTCAATTAGTGGTATGAACTTATTTAAAAGAATATTACACTTTATTTGATGATTTAGAATAAAAAATTAGGATATTGGATCTTTCATAATTTCTTTGCCAATTTCATTAGGTCTGCATCCAAGCCAGGTGAAAATTCTTGTGGAGCTTCAGGCATACTAGGTATTTCAACACCTTCAGGAAATCCTTCAATTACCTCTAGGGTACCACCATCATCAAATGGCGAGTCACCCTTGAAGATTTTATCTAATAACGATGTTTCACCCTTATTTGTAAATGTCCACATCTGGTTATGTAGATTCTTGCTTTCCAGATCTCGGACTTCAGGCATCTTAGATGTATCTAGTCTTGGAACAGGTAATGATTTGCCCCAATCTACTCCAAGCGTCTCCAAGGCTTTAGCAAAAACCTTTTCATGAACTAAATCCCTTACTATTAAATAAGAGACTGTGGACCTAAAGGCTTTATTGTCACACATTTCATACAATCGACATTTTTGTAATCTTCCGGTTGCTTCTAGTATTAAATTATATAACATATTAAGCACGAGATTTCCGCTATCATACACATAAGAAGCAGTCCATGGATTTCCTGCCGCGTCGACAGGGCGTGCACTCTGAGCTGCAACCAAAAAGTGATGAATGTTAGGAGATTCTAAAGCTATTGACAAAGGTAGCTCATTAGGATTATTTGAATTAGTTGAAGCACCTTCTAAAAGAATATTTATTGTATTTGTTATTTGTTCAACATGACCCATCTCTTCAGTGGCCATGCTTCTTAGTAAATCTTGATAAGGTTTGACATCTCCTCTAAAATTCATGTTTTGAAAGAAATACTGCATCATTGTACGCATCTCTCCAAATTGACCCCCTAGACCCTCTTGCAAGGCTTGAGCAGCCTTTGGATCAGGCCTATCTGCGGGTGGTATTGGATGAGGAATTCTTTTTACTGATAAAAACATATCATAAATTACTAAAGATCAAAGTATTTATCAAAGGTACTTTGGAAATTGTGATGATTTTATCTTTATTATGAGTAGGGAAATTATCTAGTTTTAGTTTTGTTTCTGTCAAGTATATATCTCTTGAATAGAAACATTTCATCTCTGAAACCAGTATAATGCCAGTAGAATTTATTGACAACCATCGAAATTATAAACCAGATAATACTATTCACCACAATAGCAAATAGAAAACCGTAATAATATCTCATTATAATGCCCGTTATTGTACCTCCTATAAGATAAGGAATTTGACGCTTAAGTGTTTCTTTTAATATAGAGTCCATTTATATTTATGAATACTGAACATAGTTTTTTAGTATCCTCAATTCACTAAAGTCTCCGCCAAATAAATTTATTCATTGCAAACTTTACTAATTTAAGCAACATATGAATTCCACATTTACACTTTCATGTATATTTAATCGCAGAATATAACATTTGGACCGATTTTGAAACAATAGAGATCAAGTAGTTTAGAAATATTTTGTAAATTATTCTTGATTTAAATAGAACATCAGAAAAGAAGGTAAATCTAATATTCCATGTCTATAGGATTATCATGGAGATAAACCTCAAAAGAAATCTCAAACGATTCATTTAACAAAATGAATGCTGATTCTAAATTATTCCTGTAAGGGTTTCTACTCAGGCCAGATGGGTTTGATTAAAAGGCTCATGTGTATGACATCCCAACTTCAGAAAAAAATATGATAGACTATCTGACTTAGGTTGATTAATACCTTGATTCTATTTAAAAGGTTAGTACTTTAACGTTTGATTAAAGCTACCAACATATTTTTCAGTGCTATTATTGACGGTTTGATTCACCATGAAAGGATGCTGAACTTGTTCAATTTGTGGTGGAAATGCAGGTAGTGTATCCATAGGATTCCAATTCAGTATAATCTTTCCGTATGATTCAGATAATTTCACCAACCATTCTTTTTGTTGTTGATCATTTAGTAATGGGAATTTTGGATTTGCTCTGTCTGGAGAAAACTCCTCTTTATGATAATGCCAGTTTGGTTTTTCTCTATCTGGTAATGCTTGATATGTCTTAGAGTCAATCATATATTCTACTCCTATCAATGTTGCATTTGAAGAACTGCTATCATATAGTTGACATACCATCATTATTTTGTCATTAGGTTTACAAAAATGATATACTCTAAGAGTAGGATCATCAAATACGTGTCGAACTGCATTTAACGGACCTGTGGGTGGACCGCCATAACCATCAACTGGTTTTGTAGTATTAGCCGAAGTAGCATTAGTTTGAGTAGCGTTCATAGGAGTAGCAGTAGTAGTATTATTAGATTGTCCTTGTGCTTGGACAATATTGTATTGTTCTATTGAAAATGCGACAACATAGATTCCCATGAATAAAAGTATTGATAAAACAATCGACATTATCTTATTTTTTTTTGATTGGGATGCAAAAGACCACAATTTAGAATGATTCATCCAGTATAAGATATTTAAAATAGATTATATAGATAGTATGAAAAGGATCAACTTCAATTAATTATCTAATATGTAGACCATCCGTTAATGTTACCAAAATATAAAATGATAAGATGGGAATCGATGTATAATAGATATTATTTAAAATTTTATCTCTTGCAAAGGGACTTTATTGTGGTTATTTAAGGTATTATATACCATTCTTACTGATTTGAAAAGTAAAAACAAGAAAAAAATAATGGTATTAATCTCCTTCATTTTAGTTGCTTCTATGGGCTTGTTTGTTTATTTGCTACCACTTCAACAAATTTTTGTTCAAGCCTCAGCTACCACCAGTCCTACAAATAGTAGTGAAACTGGACCATTACCTGTTCTTTTGATACATGGTTATTTATCAGATGCATCCGTATGGAAAAAGTGGGAAGACTTGTTAAAGAAAGACAATATTCCAGTTTTCCCAATAACTTTTAAGCAATCCGATGATAAATGTGGTTCAGCTGCCGAACATGCAAAAGAATTATCAGGTCAAATCGCTAATGTAAAAGACCAATCTGGTCAAAATAAAGTGAATATTGTTGGTCATAGCAAAGGCGGTTTAGATGCAAGGATGTATTTAGGAAATAGCACTCAGGATGTTGCAAATTTAATAATGATAGGAACTCCTAATGCCGGCTCTCCTTTAGCAGTAAATAATGAAGTGTGTGCACCTGCGATATATGACTTAAAACCAGGAGCCCCAGATACCAAAGTAAAGGAAAATCCAAATACAAAATATTACACAATTGCAGGTGATTGGAATCCTGATACAGGAAACTGCGATCTATCACTATTTTCACCTATCCAGCAAGGAGGGTACGATAGTCTTCCAAAACCTAATGATGGCCTGGTTCCACTATCCAGTGTAGAATCGTTAGAATATTCGGATAGCCTTGGGCACAGTAAAAGCTGTCACTCTAATTTATTAAGTGAATATGAGTATGGGTTAGTAAAAGATGTGCTCATGGGAAACAAGTGACATAGATAGTATGTGTAGTCGTATGGGTCCTATACAGATTTCAAATAATTGAGACTGGGTCATAATTCATTTTAGCTTTAGCAATCATTTTCAAATA